>JBEDEI010000111.1:0-17502 GCA_041175765.1 Actinomycetota bacterium
GTTTCGCCAGGTACGTGATACGACTCACTGTGAATCACATGCTGTGTCGGGTCGTCTACCGTGACGGGCGCAAACGTGTCGAGCCCTACGACGAGTTCCACCGACACGATCGGTACACCAACGGCGCGAACCTGGGCCAGCAACTCCGGCGTGAAGTGCAAGCCCGCGGTGGGTGCAGCCGCCGACTTTGCGGTCTGTGCATACACCGTTTGATATCGACTCGCATCACTGAGTCGCTGCGTGATGTAGGGCGGCAACGGCATCTCGCCAAGCTGATCAATGACTGGGTCTGCTTCGGCCATGGCAAACTCGACACGAAACGTGTCACCTTGAGTTCCACGGCCGTGCACCGTGAGTACCGCCACGCCGTTACGGTCGTGCAACACCTCACCGGGTTTCATCTTGCGTCCGGGTCGAATGAGTGCTTCCCACGCGTGATGCGATGCGTCGAGCGACTCCAGTAGCAGCACTTCCACTGCCCCGCCGGTCGCACGCACCAAGTGCAGCCGTGCTGGCAACACCCTGGTGTCGTTCACCACCATCACGTCACCTTCCTGCAACAAACTCGGAAAGTCACGCATCACGGCATCGTGCGCAGCCGCCGAGCCGTGATCCACCAATAGCCGCGCAGAGTCGCGCGGCTCGATCGGCGTCTGGGCGATCAAACGCTCGGGAAGTTCGTAGTCGATGTCTGATAGTTGCATCAGGCACCAAAGAGCCGATGCAGGCGGAGCCGCACACCAACCCATACGGCAGCCGCGCAAACCACCAAGAACACCACTCCGGACACCGCAAACGCTTGGGTACCCGACAGCAACACACCAACGGTGCAACCCAACGCGGTCAAGGAACCCCACCCAAGCAACACTCCACCCAACAGTGCCGTGATGGAGTTGCCAATGGTCGGTCTTTGCAAGGCAAAACGCCCGCCGCCCACCGCCACTGCCAGCGATGCAAGCACGAACCCAATGACGAGCCAGCCATTGTTCGTAATTGTCGATGTCACGAGCGCCACGCAACCGCGCATCATGTCGATGCCATGCAGCACTTCGGGAAGCGCGCCACGCGAATCCAAATAACTGCGACTGATGGTGCTGAGCTGCGATGTGACCCCGAGTGGTGTCGTGCGCATGTACGCAGCTACGCCGATTGCGCCGACGATTGCGCCCGTGGCTACCGGCGACCAACGCCGCACGAGCAGCATCTCACGAATGTGGTTGAAGCCGGACTGTCCGGCATCTGCAGTAGTTGTATTGGTCGTGTTCGGCGGCGTGCGATCCCATCGCACGAACAACACGGCAGCAATCGCGGCTACGACCAGCACAACGATGAGTGAGCCCGAATAGCCGATCCAGCGGGGCAACCACAAGACAGGACTTTCGCTTACTTGTTCGAGATACAACGTGTTCCATGTAAAGAAGCCGAGCCCAAAACCAACGAGAGCCCCCAACAATGCAGGAATTGCCCGCAGGTAGCCCTGACCGATGCGATAGAGGTGACCGCTTATGCATGCCCCCGACAACACCATGCCGATGCCGAAGGCGAATGCTCCGGCGACGAGCGGCAAACTCACCGGAGAAATATGCGCCGCAGGTGGAAGCCCTTCCCCCTTGGGATTGGGTAGGTACAACCCGAACAGCAACGCGTAGCCGACGGCACCAACGGCAATTGCCGTGACGATGGAATTGAGTGGACGTGTGCGTTGCTCTTCGTATGCCTCACGGAAGAGGCAATAAAAACAAAATCTCCCGCGCTCGAACGTGATACCCAACGCCGCACCGATAATGAGCGACACCGGCCGAGCCGTATCTACCGCCTCACCACGACCCAGCAGCAGCGCAACTACGACGATGCCACCGAGCACGGCCACGGTGAACGCAGTCGGCAGACGACGCGAGACAGGGAGATTCATCGCGTCTCAGTCTTGCCGCTGCGTGTCACCGCGCGTGAACTCAGCCCTTACCCCACACGGTTCCGGTGGGGTTGGCGATCGGCACACCAACGGCGTTGCCGTATTCGGTCCACGAGCCGTCGTACAACTTCACTTCATAGCCGAGGATTTCGGAGAGCACGAACCAGGTATGTGCAGCTCGCTCGCCGATGCGGCAGTACACGGTCACCTTTTTCTTTCCGTCAATGCCCTTGGCCGAGTAGATCGACTTCAGTTCAGCAGCAGGACGGAAGGTGCCGTCAGGTGACACGGCGCTCGACCACGGAATGTTCTGCGCACCCGGTATGTGTCCGGCACGAATCGCCAGTTCCTGGAATCCCGGAGCAGCAAAGAGCTTGCCGCTGAACTCGTCAGGCGAACGAATATCGACCAACTTCGTGGTGCGGTCTTCTTTCTTGGCAATTTTCACCACGTCGGGCAGGAATGCGCGCAAGTTGCGATTGGCAGGAGCGGCAACGAAATTGCCGGCTGCCACGGTGGGGACTATCGGTGAGAGAGCTCGACCGTCTTTCACCCACTTGTCGCGTCCACCGTTGAGGATGCTCACCTTCTCGTGGCCATACGTGCGGAAGATCCACACGCCCCATGCGGCAAACCAATTGTTCTTATCGCCGTACAGCACCACCTGGGTGTCTTTGTTGATGCCCGCAGCACGCACAGTTTTCTGGAACTGCTCGCGACTGGCAATGTCACGATTTACTGGGTCGACGAACTCGGTGTGCCAGCGGAAGTTGACTGCGTTGGGGATGTGTCCCTTTTCGTACACACCAGGGTCGGTGCTCACTTCGATGATGCGCACCTTCGGATTGTTTAGATTGGCCTCCAGCCAAGCCGCTTCGACAATCGTCGCCTTCGGCACTTTCGCTGATACCGGTGATGCCACGAATCCCGTTGCAGACACCAGCACTGCTGCTAGTGCCGCCATCCAACGCACCTTGCGTTGCGGGGATGTACGTGTTGATGGATGAATCGTCATTGTGGAGTGCTCCTTGATCTCATGAATGGTTGAACCACCTGTCCCGACACAAACCCGACGAAACAAGTCGGGATTACCATAGAGGCGGCAAGGCCGAAATGCAACTACTTTGGTCAACAATTACCCGAACTGCTGAATACCCACCGACCACTGCGGCGTTTTCAGCAGTATGTACGCGCTAAAACAGCTCGGGTGACCGCTCAGGCGGGGTCATTCCCAGGTGCTCATACGCCGCCGTGGTGGCCACGCGACCGCGCGGAGTGCGAGCCAAGAGGCCCTCTCGAATGAGGAATGGTTCATAGACGTCTTCGATGGTTTCGGTCTGCTCGCTCACTGCAATGGCCAAGGTGGAAAGCCCGACCGGCCCACCACCGAAGCGTTCGCAAATCACCTGCAACACCGACCGGTCAACTTTGTCGAGGCCCAAGCGATCGACACCAAACGTGCGCAGTGCCTCATCCGCCACACTCGAGGTCACTGCCCCACTGTTGCGCACCTGGGCAAAGTCGCGCACACGCCGCAAGAGGCGGTTGGCAATCCGTGGCGTGCCGCGTGAACGTGAAGCAATTTCGTAGGCCGCGTCGGGGTCGATGGACACGCCCAAGATGCCAGCGGCTCGCTCCACGATTTGGCGCAATTCGTCGGGCTCGTAGTACTCGAGTCGCGTTACCAACCCGAAGCGATCGCGCAAGGGCCCGGTGATCATGCCCGTGCGTGTCGTCGCACCAATCAGCGTGAAGCGCGGCAGCGTGAGACGAATGGAAGATGCCGCCGGCCCCTTGCCGACCACGATGTCGATCTGGAAATCTTCCATGGCTGGATACAAGATTTCTTCCACCACTCGCGACAACCGATGCACTTCGTCGATGAACAACACATCGCGCTCTTCGAGTTTGGTGAGAATTGCCGCCAAGTCCCCTGCTCGCTCAAGGGCCGGCCCCGAAGTCACGTGGATTTTGGCGCCCATCTCGGCTGCAACGATGCCCGCCATCGTGGTTTTCCCGAGCCCCGGCGGACCAGCCAGCAACAAGTGGTCGGCAGACTCGTTGCGTTGTCGTGCGGCTTCCAAGACAATTGCCAGGTGTTTCTTTAGCTCTTGCTGACCGACGAATTCAGACAGACGCTTTGGCCGCAACGCGCTGTCGGTGCGTTGATCGTGATCATCCCGTGCGATCGGATCGACGAATTCTTCACGCACGGCGCGCCCCCAACAAACTCAGCGCTTCACGCAACATGGTGGCTGCGTCGTCGCTCGCCGTGAGTTCGCGCAAGACGGTGCGAATCTCGGTGTCGTCGTAACCCAAACCAATGAGTGCGTCACGCACGTCGCTCATGCCGCCGCTGCGTTCACCGATGGGGCGCGGCTCGTCGATGGTGGGCAGATTCAGGCGATCCTTGAGTTCCAGCAACAGTCGCTCGGCGGTCTTCTTGCCCACACCCGACACCGTGGTGAGCCCCGCCACATCGCTGGCAAGCACGATGTCGACGAGGGCCCGCGGCGAATGCGTAGCCAAAATTGCCATCGCCAGCGAAGGACCGATGCCGTTGGTTTCGATGAGCACCTCGAACGTGCGCCGTTCGTCTCGCTCCAAGAATCCAAACAGCAACTGTGCGTCTTCCCGCACGTGATGGTGCACATGCAAGAACGCTTCCGTCGTGGGCTCGAGTTCGGCCAACGTGCGGGGTGTAACACTCACGACATAGCCAACACCCGCCACCTCGACGAGCACGGTGGAATCAGTCATGCGTTCGATTACGCGACCGCGCAGTGAACCGATCATTGCGCCATGGCTCCGGCCACGCTGCGCGCAAACGGCTCGGTGGCGATGTGACACAACGCGAGAGCGGCGGCATCGGCGGCATCGGCAGGGGTCGGCAGAGTGCGCAAGCCGAATCGCAACTGCACCATTCGCTGCATTTCTGTCTTGTCTGCTGCACCGAACCCAGCAACGGCACTTTTTACCTGCGTGGGTGTGTATTGCACCACGCGACACCCGCGCGCTGCAGCCAGTGCCAACACCACACCACTCACCTGACCAACGCTCATTGCGGTGCGTGTGTTGTGCTGAAAGAACACCCGCTCGACGGCCACTGCCGTTGGCGCAAACTCATCGAACAGCGCCACCAAGTCGGCCTGGAGTTGGGCCAAGCGCGACGGCAATTCGTCGCTTGATGCCGTCGTCAACACTCCCATCGTGAGCAACGTAGGTGCGGCCCCCGCGCGAACAAGCGCATAGCCACAGCGAGTCAGACCCGGATCGATGCCCAGCACCACCGCCCCGGATGAGGCGTCGCGGTTGGCCTGCGGCCGTGCGTCAACGGACCCTTTTTGGGGGGCGAACATGTGTTTGATACTAGTGGATGGCGGCGATCGCGTCGACCAATTCCCGTACGGGTCGGTAGGTCACGCCGAGCACGGCCCGATGGGCATAGCGAATCACGCCCGCGCCATCCAACACGAACACACTGCGCCGTGGCATGTCCATGAGCCCGAGCACGCCATAGGCACGGTGCACGGACTTGTCGGTATCGGCGAGCAACGGAAACTTGAACCCGTGTTTGGCGGCGAATGTTTCGTGACTTGCCACGTCTTGGGCCGAAATACCCAGCACCTGGGCCGATAGACCTGCGAACTGTGCCAGTTCGTTGTTGTAGGCACAGAGCTGTCGTGTGCACACGGGCGTGTTGTCGCCCGGGTAAAACACGAGCACGACGGGTGAGCCGCGATAGTTCGACAACGAAAACGAGGCGGCCCCCGTTCCTGGCAAGGTGAACTCGGGTGCTTGGTCGCCGACGTCTACTGCGCGAGTCATACCGCCACCGTACTGCGCTGCTGCGTGATGCTCACGACGCAGCCGCCTCCAACAACTCTTCGGAAATATCGAAGTTTGAGTACACATCTTGCACGTCGTCGTGTTCCTCGAGTTCATCCAAGATCTTGAGAATTGCTTTTGCATCTGCTGCATCCGTTACTGCCACCGTTTGCGACGACACCATGGTGCTCTCCGCCGATTGCACGGGCAGTTGCGCTGCCTCCAAGCCGGCCTTCACTTCCCACACTTTGGCGGCGTCACATGTGACGCGCCATACCGAGCCGTCGTCCTGCAGATCGTCTGCCCCATGTTCCAAAACGGCATTCATCACGTCGTCTTCTTTGGCGCCGCGATCCACCAGGATCACACCCTTGCGACTGAACTGCCACCCCACCGCGCCAGGAGCCGCCATCGAACCACCACACTTGCTGAAGATTGCCCGCACGTCCGATGCCGTGCGATTGCGATTGTCCGTCAGGATGTCGATGAGCAGCGCCACGCCGCCCGGTGCATACGCCTCGTACACGATGGCTTCGTAGTTGGCACCTTGTGCCTCGCCGGTGGCGCGCTTGATGGCGCGATCAATGGCGTCGTTGGTCATCGATGCTGCTTTGGCTTTTTGAATGATCGTGCGCAACGGCGCATTCGACGCAGGGTCTCCCCCGCCTTGGCGCGCCGCTACATCAATCTGACGCGCAAGTTTGGCGAACGTCTTGCCCTTTTTCTGGTCGATGATTGCTTTTTTGCGTTTGATGGTTGCCCATTTGGAATGACCAGACATCGCTACCTCAGCCTGCAATCATTTCGAAAAAGAGTTGGTGTACGCGGTCGTCTTGCGTCAATTCCGGGTGAAACGACGCCGCCATCACGGTCTTTGAGCGTACGAGCACCGGCACCCCTGCGTGACTGGCGAGTGTTTCCACCGTCGTGCCTACTCGCGTAATACGCGGGGCGCGAATGAACACCGCATGAAACGCATCGGTCTGACCCGCGATGGCGACATCGGTTTCAAAACTGTCGGCCTGGCGTCCGTAGGCGTTGCGCTGTACGGCAATATCAAGTGCCCCGAACGAACGTTGATCGGGTCTCCCGTCCGCTACTTCTTGTGCCAGCAGAATCATCCCTGCGCACGTGCCAAAGGTCGGCATCCCGTCGGCGATTCGCTTGGCCAGCGGGTCGAACAACTCTCCAGTTTCCAACAACTTCGACATCGTGGTCGACTCGCCGCCGGGCATCACCAGCGCATCACACTCGTCGAGATCACTCGCCACACGCACTTCGTGGGCCCGTGCTCCAGCCCGACTAATTACTGCCAGGTGGGCGGCAAATGCACCTTGGAGAGCAAGCACCCCAATGCGTGCGTTCGCCAACATGATTCCCCGAACGGGGCTCCTACCAGCCGCGTTCGGCGTAACGCGGGTTGAGTTCGTCCATCGAGATGCCGGTCATTGGCGCTCCGAGTTTGCGGCTCACCTTGGCGATGATGTGCGCGTCACGGAAATGTGCCGTTGCTTCCACGATGGCCTTGGCACGCGGGGCTGGGTCGTCGCTCTTGAAAATGCCGGACCCGACGAACACCGATTCGGCGCCGAGTTGCATGGCGAGTGCGGCATCCGCTGGTGTGGCGATGCCGCCCGCACAAAACAGTGGCACTTGCAAACGACCCGTCTCAGCGATTTCCTGCACGAGTGGCAGTGGAGCACCGAGTTTTTTGGCCCAATCGAACAACTCCGCGGAGTCGGCTTGCGTGATTTTGCGAATGTCACCGAGGATCGAGCGCAAGTGGCGAACGGCCTCCACGATGTTGCCCGTACCTGCTTCACCCTTTGAGCGAATGAGTGCTGCGCCCTCGGAGATGCGACGCAATGCCTCGCCGAGATTGGTTGCTCCACAGACGAACGGTATCGTGAACTTCAACTTGTCGATGTGGTGCGCTTCATCCGCTGGGGTCAGCACTTCGCTTTCGTCGATGAAGTCGACACCCAATGCTTCGAGCACTTGTGCTTCAACAAAGTGGCCGATGCGAGCCTTGGCCATGACGGGAATCGATACCGCAGCCTGGATTCCCTCGATCATCTCCGGATCGCTCATGCGTGCAACGCCACCATCGCGACGAATGTCGGCAGGCACTCGCTCGAGCGCCATCACTGCAACTGCACCGGCATCTTCGGCGATCTTTGCCTGACCTGGCGTTACCACATCCATGATCACGCCACCTTTGAGCATTTCCGCCAAACCGCGCTGTACGCGCATGGAACCAGTGGTTGCTTCGGGCTTCGTCATGGTATTTTCATCGTACTCAGTACGGCTCAGGGGTACTTTACCGATGTCACATCCGTGCCTGATACAAATGCCACACCCTTGCCGATGCGCGGCAACTCCACCCACGTATTCCCCGGGGTCAGCTTGATGATGTTGCCGGCCGTATCTCTCAGCGTGAACGGCACGGTGGCATCGGCGCGTTCCCAAGTTCCTTGGAACAACTTGCCGGCCGTAAACACCCATGCTTCGCCCGAACCCTTGGTCTTGGCAACCGGGCTGTAGCCGCTCTTGCCGTACTGCACGTACAGCACCACGACATTGGCGGCATTCACCCGAACATCTTCGACATCCACGTGCGGCTTGTCATCTTGCGAACGCAGGAATCGACTGAAGTCGGTGCTCCATTCCCACATCACGCGCACGCCATCCATGCTGATCTTGGCGCCACCGGTCTCGAGCGCTGTCGGCGGAATCGACTCGTCACTGGCCCGGTAGACGAACTGCGCTGGTGGTGGCTGGGAGCCTTCCGGTGCCAGCGACCACAACTTCGAAGTTTCAGCGATCAAGTTGTGCGGAGCCGAGCGCGAACTCTCACGGCGATACCCGCCCTTTTCGAACGCGACCGAAACACTGAGATCGATCATGTTCGACCCGCGAATCAGTTTGGTGACTTCGGAATTGCCGCCGCTCCAGGCAAACAGTGGGGAGTTCAATGGCTCGAGCAAGTCGATGTCTTGTTTGCGGCCGCTACGAATCGGACCAACAGGGTCGCTGTCGTTGGTGTGGAACACCGCTGCGAAGCGGGTGAGCATCTCTACGTTCTCTTCGTACACGATGTCGGCTTGGTTCAAGCCCCACTGTGGTCGTGCCTTGGGATGGTTGTCGATCTTCACCGCCAGCGCCGGACGGGTGATCGGGGCGTCAACGGCCAAACCCGTGAGCGGGGCCAAAATCGGCGGAATCGTCGTGGTCGTCGTGGTTGTTTCGGCAACGGTCGTTGCAGGGGCAACGGTGTCACTTGCTGCATCGTCTTGCGAGCCGCCTCCCGCGCACGCGGCAAGCAGCATGAGTGCAGCGAGGCTGCCGAACTGTGATGCTCGTGTTACTCGCGTGGCGAGTGTGGTGCTGCGGGATGCACGGAATGCAGTAAACACTGGGTCTCCTTTGACTCAGATTTCCCGCAAGAGGGCGATGCGCTCTGCGAGTGGCGGATGGGTATTGAAGAGTTTATGGAAAAACCCGAACCGACCTGTGTCATTCACCCCCGACAAAGGCTGCTCAATCCACATATGGGCTGTGGCCATTGAAGCGGAATGGGTCACGGTGCTGTCGGCTTGCAGTTTTTCCAGGGCCGAGATCAACCCCGGTGGGTAGCGGGTCAACTGCACGGCCGACACATCCGCCAGCGTTTCGCGGCGGCGGCTCACGGCGGCTTGCATCGCGCGCGCCAACAGTGGCGCGACAACGAGCAACACCACACCGATGAGCGCAAACGGATTGCTGCGATTGTCCCGATCGCCGGCGCGTGCGATGCGACCGCCATTCCACCACATCATGCGCAAGGTGATGTCGGTGAGAATCGCCACGGTGCCGACGAGCGTGACCGCCAGGGTCATCACCAAGATGTCGTAGTTCTTGATGTGCGACAATTCGTGAGCGACTACACCCTCGAGTTCGACACGATTCATTTTTTCCAGCAACCCGGTGGTGACGGCAACTGCCGCATGCTTCGGATTGCGTCCGGTGGCGAATGCATTCGGTGCCGGGTCCTGAATCACATAGATACGTGGCTTGGGAAGCCCGCCCGCTATGCACAAACCCTCCACCAAGTTGTGCAGACGCTTGTAGGTCTCCGGGTCGGCTGGCACCGCGCGACTCATCCGCAGCGCAATCGCATCCGACTTCCAGTACGACACGAATGCCGTGATGCCCGAAAAAGCCAGGGCGATCACGGTGCCGAGCGTTCCATTACCGACCAACACGCCGACTGCCATACCGACGAGCACCAGCACGATGACGAATCCAACAATCAGCGCGACGGAGCGGCGCTTGTTGGCCGCGATGAGGTCGTTCAGAACTTCACCGATGGCGGCGCGGCAGCGGCAGCCTCGGCCTCGAAGTACTCGCGGTCGGCGAAGTTGAACGACTTGGCAAAGATGACACCAGGGAATGACTGCGTGGTGTTGTTGTAGCGCTCCACGGCATCGTTGTAGAACTGTCGCGCGTACGCCACACGGCTCTCGGTGTTCTGCAATTCTTCCTGCAACGACAAAAAGTTGGTGTTGGCTTTGAGATCTGGATACGCCTCGGAGAGCGCGAACAGTTGACGCAGCGCACCGGTCAAGCCCATGTCCGCTGCCCCCTGAGCAGCCGGGGTCGGGGCAGCCGTCATTGCTTTTGCGCGGGCGTCGATGACGGCTTCGAGCGCACCTTTTTCGAAGGTGGCGTAGCCCTTCACCGTCTCCACCAAATTGGGAATGAGATCGAGTCGACGCTTGAGCTGCACGTCGATTTGCGACCATGCGTTGTCCACTTCGTTACGACGGCCAACCAGCCGGTTGTACGAGGCAATCACCCACACGGCAAGCAACGCAACGACGATGAGCACGATCCAGACGGCATTCATACAGCCAAGGTTAGTCCTGTTGTGGGCGCTCGCCGGTCACACGATCACGCAACTGCTGCGATTTGTCACGAAGTGATGCCATCGTATCGTTCACCGTTTCTGTCACGCTGTCCACGACGGATTGCGAGAATGCCGCCAATCGTGGACGACGAAGCAGACGATCTTCGAACCGGCGTACGAAGGCACTCGGTTGCACCACGATGCGTTGCTCGGATTCGGCAACCAATACATCACGATAAATCTGCAGATACCGCTGCGCGAGTTGCTGCATCGACAACTGTGCGGCTCGTGCATCACCGCCACGCACGAGGTGAGCCGCCAGTGCCCCATCATCCAAAACGCCGCGTAGTGCCGAAGCGAGGGCCGCTGCATCCCCAGGTGGAACCAGAATGCCACTTTCACCATCGGCGACGACCGCGCTGTACCCGTCGATATTGCTGGCAACGACCGGAGTCTGTGCCGCCATGGCCTCGAGCAGTACCAAACCACACGACTCGCCGTGCAGCGATGGCGCACAGAACACACTGGCTCGCGCCAGTCGATCGAGTTTCTCGGGCTCAGATACCTGTCCGAGCCATTCAATACGCGCAGCAACATTGGGATCACGGCTGAAGTTGGCGCGCAGCGCCGCGATGTGCGGGCCATCGGAGCAGATCCACAATCGATAGTTGCTGGGCATCAACAGGAATGCATCGAGGAGTACTTCCAACCCCTTGCGCGGTTCGTGGCGACCACAAAAGAGCACGGTTGGTGTCGTCTCACGGATGACATGCGGGCGTCGGTAGGTCTCGACATCGATTCCGTTGTAGAGAATCTCGAACGAACCTCCGATATGTCGCGCCGCCATGTCACGTGCTGCTTGCGAGACAGCCACGCGATGGTCCAGATGCGTGCCGAGCCACTCCAAACCTTTGCGCACTCGGCGGTACCACGCGATATCACCCGATGCATGGAACGTGCCGACCATTGGCGCCAGTCGCAACATCAGCGCAGTGACCGTTGGCCCCGGTGCCATCGGCTCATGCAGATGCAGGATGTCAAAGGCTTCGTCGTTGAGCGCACGCAGTGTGCGCATCGCTGCCGAGGGATCGGGGGCCAGTGGCACGGTCGAGCCGTTCGCTGCCGTCGGCAAACTGTTGCCGAGTGGTGTTACGAACGGCTCGGGCGGGGGTCCATCACAGGGCCCGAGTACCCGCACTTCGTGTCCCATCCGTCGGAGTTCGCGCGCCAAACCTAGCACCTGATGTTGCACGCCACCGGGGATGGTCAGGCTGTACGGGCTCACCATTGCGATGCGCAACATCTCGTTGCGTCGTTGCTGCGATAACCCCGTGTCCACTCCCCTCACGGTACGGTGAAGCCTGCACCGTCGCACGTCATGCCCACCAACTCTTCACATCAACGCCCCGCGATCTCGCTCGTCGCCTCGCCCACACGTCGTGCCGGCGTGTTACAACTGGCGCGCGAGGCACAAGACCAAGGATTCACCCATGTCGCCTGCCCGAGCCTTGGGGCAGCGATGCCGCTGTGTGTGTCGTTGGCCCACGCCACCACCACCTTGCACTACTTCACGTCGATTCAGCCGATTTATCTGGCGCATCCCGTCGAAGCCGGAAACTCTGCTGCCCACATCCAGGAAATTTCCGGTGGTCGATTTGCGTTCGGCATCGGCGTGAGCCACGGTCCGGTGGTGCAGCGCCTCGGCGTTGCCTCGGGCAAACCGCTCTCCGACATTCGCAACTACGTGGCGACCATGCGCGCCAATGAAAAGTTCGGTGGTGTCCTACCGCCGATTTATCTGGCCACACTGCGCGACAAAATGCTCGACTTGGCCGTCGAGGTTGCCGATGGAGCGCTCTGGGCAAATGCCTCGCTGCGCAACATTCCCAACCAGGTGACGCGCATTCCCGCCGACAAGCGCGCTTCTTTCTTCATGGCCAACATGATTCCCACGGTCATCTCCGACGACATCGAAGCTGCACGCGCGGTCAACCGCCGCACGCTCGTGATGTACGCATCGCTGCCCAACTACCGCAACTACTGGCGCGCGGCCGGTCATGATGCACAAGTAGATGAGTTCGAAAGAGTGCTCGGCAGTGCCTCGCGCGAAGCCATGGGTGACGCGTTGACTGCCGTGATGCGCAACGAATGGTTGGACGACTGCACGATCTCTGGCCCTGCCGAAGTGGTTCGTGAACGAATTGCTGCATGGTGGGCAACGGGTGTCATGCCTGTTGCCGTCATGTCGGCCGTCGATGGCGGACAAGCCAAAGGTGTTGCCAACCTGCTCGCTGCCTATTCGGCGTAAAACACGTCGGCTAGTTGCGGTACCCGGGGTCGCTTGGCCAGTTCGGCGAGAACAGATGCCATTGTTCCGGTGCACGACGGATGAGTGTTTCCAATTCGCTCACCAGAAGTTGGCTCAGGCGTTGAACGTCTTCGCGCAGGCTGTCGCTACGTTGGATTTGTATCGGCGGGCGCACCACGGCGTGATGACCATCCACCCGTCGGGTGAAGTATGCGGCGGCCACGATGAGTGGCGAGCCGACGCGTAGGGAAAAAAATGCAGGGCCTGCCGGCACCGTGGTTTTCTCACCGAAGAATTCCACTTCCACACCATTGCGCTGGATATCGCGATCGCTCATCAACACCACCACGTGGTTGGCTCGCAGTGCTTCCTGCACCGCGACACCCGCCCGATCGTCGAGCGGAATCACATGCACACCGAGTGCGCGGCGCATGTCGAGAAATGTTTCGAACGCTTCCTTGGATTCCAACACTTCCACGACTGCACTCACCTGCAGACCACGCTGTGCCAGCCAGCGACCCGCCCACTCCCAACCGCCGACGTGTGGCATGGCGAGTACGACGCCTTTCCCCAACCGCAAACCCTCTTCGATGTGTGTGTAACCCTCCGTACTGAAGCCGGCATCAATCTCGCGGGCAGTCAACGAGGAGATGCGAAACGTTTCCAAGTAATAGCGCAAGTAACTCTGAAAGGCATCGTTCACTCGGCGCTGCATTTGCAACGTGGTGAGCCCGGGCGATACGCGGCGTTGATGACGCTCGACCATCTTTCGTTCGCGACGCATCGCGACGGCACCCAAACCACCGAACGACAGCGCTGCAACGTGCGACACCACGGCCGGTGTGAATGTGCCGATGGCATTTGCCAAACGAAAGGCAATACCCGGAGACGGGTCGTTGGAAAGCGGGCGATCAGCCATCGCGACGGCGCGACGACATGCGGGCACGACGTGTCGCAAATGCATCCCGACGCGAAGCGCGTCGCGAGCGACGCACCTCGAGGCGCGCGGCAGTAACCGGCGCGACGGCCGCCTGTTGCCAGATCTTCACGAATCGCTGTACCGCCGTCACTGAAACAAGTACCAACATGGCCCACATCACCCAGTACAAACCGGAATCAAACAGCAACCCAACGCACAACACGACGATGCGCTCGGCGCGCTCCATCAACCCACCCTTGGCCTGCAATCCGAGTGACTCCGCCTTGGCGCGTTGATACGAAATCAACGACGACACGGCCATCACCGCAAAGGGAAGGACTGCGGCGGTTCCCCCGCGGGTGCTGCCGAGGTACCAGGCCACACCACCGAGCATGAATCCGTCGGTGATTCGATCGATCGTGGAGTCAAAGAACGCCCCACGCTGGCTCGACACATTGGAGGCTTTCGCCAGTGCCCCATCCAACATGTCGGGCAACGCCGCGGCAATCACCAGCAGCAGTCCGACTCGCAGGTAGCCCGCGCCAATGGCGACGGCAGCGGCAACGGAGATGACCAAGCCGACGATCGTCAGGTGGTCGGGGGTGATCTTGGTACGGGTCAGCGTGACGCCAACGGGACGCACGTATTTGTCAACATGCACACGAAATTTGCCGTCAAACACGAGGCAAGCCTACTTGTGGCGATCGGGATTGGCTTCGACAAGGCACTCAACGATGCGACCATCCACTGCATCCACGAGCACCAACCCACGTTGATGCGGGGGCTCTTCGCTGCTGTAGCAAAAGACACGCCACGTCGGACGACTCCGCACGCCTCGCCACACCTGTTGTGCCGAAGCATGACCGACGGCGAAATCCACTGCTTGCGTGGCGCGCACCAGCGCTTCGCGCTCGTCGATTTTCATCCGCCAAGAAGCGGAGAGTCCGTAGAGTCCGAACAACGCAAAGAGCACGGCGGCATACAGGAAACCATCGTTGACGACTGCCGTGTCGCCGTCCTTCGTCAACCACCACACGAGTGCCGACAGCGCCGCAATCACCAAATACATCACCGCCGGGATACGACGTCGGCTGTTGTCGGGGAATTGGTACGGCCCGACGAAACCCGTCACGTTCAAGTCGTCGGGCAGGGCGTCGCGAATCTCGTCGGGGTTCGTCGACGAAGGAGTCGTCGGCTGTTGTTCGTTCATGTCGTGCGCCCCTTCGGCCATGCGGCGCGCAGTCGTTCAGCGGTAGTGGTGAGTGACTCCGACAACACCTTGGTGTTGGCAATCGCCACCGTGAAATTCGTGTCGCCCACCCAACGTGGCACGAGATGTACGTGCAGGTGTTGCGACACACTTCCCCCCGCCGGCGCCCCAAGGTTGAGCCCCACGTTCACACCCGCCGGCGCATACGCCTGCTTGATTGCCACCGTTGCGTCACGGACGGCAAGCCACAGTTCGTTGCGTTCGGCATCGGTGAGGTCTTCCAAGTTCGCCACCTCGCGATACGGCAACACGAGCAAATGGCCACTCGCGTACGGATACGCGTTCAGAATCACGAAACACAACGGCCCGCGGTGGATGATGTGGGTTTCGATATCGGGCAGCCCGCTTGCCAAGATGCGTGTGAAAACGGATTCGCCGTCTCCTGGAGCATTGTTGCCTTCTGGGCCGAAACCCGACACGTACTGCGCTCGCCAGCCGGCCCACAAACGCTCGAGCATGCGTCGGCCTAGTGTCCGGAGCCCTGTTGTCCAGAGCCCTGTTGTCCGGAGCCCTGGCGCACATCGGCGCGCAAGCGCTCGACAAAGACATCAAATGGCGTGTCGCGCTGTACTTCTCCCCCACGCGGGTTGACCCCGACGGTGCCGGCGCGCACGTCGTCGTCACCAACGACGAGCACGTACGGAATGCGTTCCAACTTTGCGGCGCGAATACGTTTGCCGAGTTGTTCATCGGCAGCGACGCTGTCGACGCGGTAGCCATCGCGCGCCAACTGTGCCACCAGCGTGGCCGTGTGCGCTTCGTGCGCACTCGTCACCGGCAAGATTCGCACCTGTACCGGCGCGAGCCATGTGGGGAATGAACCGCCGTAGTGCTCGAGCAGCACGCCGAAGAAACGCTCGACCGACCCGAGCAGCGCGCGGTGCAACATGATCGGTCGGTGACGCTGATTGTCGGAACCGATGTATTCCAGGCCGAAGCGCTCGGGCAACTGAAAGTCGGCTTGGATCGTGGAGAGTTGCCACTTGCGGCCGATGGCGTCGCGTACGTCGATGTCGATCTTCGGGCCATAGAACGCCGCATCGCCTTCGCCGATGGTGTACTGCACGCCGAGTCGTTCGAGGGCGCTGCGTAGCGCGTCGGTGGCCTTGGCCCACATCTCGTCGGTACCGATCGACTTTTGTGGGTCGCGGGTCGACAATTTGTAGGTGAAGTCGTCGAATCCGAAACGACGCAACACCGAGAGCACGAAATCAAGCAACGAGCCGATCTCGGTGGAGAGCTGTTCCTGCGTGCAAAAGATGTGGCTGTCGTCTTGCGTAAAACCGCGGATTCGCAACAGGCCGTGCAGGGTGCCGGCACGTTCGTAGCGGTACACGGTTCCCAGTTCGAACAGTCGTATCGGAAGTTCGCGGTAGCTGCGTTGACGATCGCGATAGATCAGACAATGCATCGGACAGTTCATCGGCTTGGGGTAGTAGGTGCCGTTGTCCATCTCCATCGGTGGGTACATGCCGTCTTTGTAAAAGTCGAGGTGTCCCGAGGTTTCGAACAACTTGGCATTCGCCAAATGTGGTGTGTACACGAATTGATAGCCACCATTCAGGTGACGCTCGCGGCTGTAGTCCTCCATCAACTTGCGCACGATTGCACCTTTGGGATGCCACACGGCAAGTCCGCCGCCGAGTTCGGGCGGGAACGACAACAAATCCATCTCGGTCGCCAGGCGACGATGGTCGCGCTTTTCGGCTTCTTCCAGGCGCACGAGGTGTTCCTGCAGCGCAGCCTTCGACTCCCATGCAGTGCCGTAGATGCGTTGCAGCGTCGGACCCTTTTCGTTGCTGCGCCAATGTGCGCCAGCCACTTTCATGAGGGCGAAATGCGGCAACCTTCCGGTGCTCGGCACGTGGGGTCCGCGACACAAGTCGACGAACGTGTCGCTGTTGCGATACACACTCACGCTGTCGCCGCCGGAAACTTCGCCCGCATCGTCGGCGTCGGCGCTTCCCGATGTGACTCGCTCGATGATTTCGCACTTGTACGGCTGGTCGGCAAACAACGCCAGCGCTGCCGACGGCGACATCTCCGAACGCACGAACGGTTGATTCGCCTCGATGATCTCGTTCATTCGCGCAGTGATGAGTGTGAGGTCGTCTTGCGTAAAAGTGCGCCCGTTCGGTAAATCGAAGTCGTAGTAGAAGCCGTCTTCGATCGCCGGCCCGACGGTGAACTTGGCACCGGGAAAGAGCTGCAGCACGGCTTGCGCCAACACATGTGCGGTGGAATGGCGAAGAACGTGTCGTCCAGCGTCAGAGTCGGCGGTGATGATTGCGACGCGGTCCCCCGCCGACAACGGCGACCCGAGATCTGTTTCGCGATCGTTGACGACTGCTGCTACTGCCGCCTTGGCAAGGCGCGA
>JBEDEI010000112.1:0-4728 GCA_041175765.1 Actinomycetota bacterium
GAAATTGACTCACCGCACGGTCACGATGCGTTCCTGATCGACCTCGCACAGGTTGGCGCACCGATTACGCGCTGGCTGCAGTCGTAACTATTCGTTTACGACGTGAATTACGGAACCAGTGCATCGAGCACGGCTATGCATCGGCTGCTCTGCGGGACGCGGATTATCGCGGCGGAATCAGAGGTGGATCGCAGTTCATAAAACCGGCGCTTCTTTGCATCGTCGTTGGAAGCCCCGATGATCTTCCATACGCCCCGCAAGTGTGCAGTTCGCCGTGAACGGGCGTACACGAGCAACTCGTCTTCGACAACGCTGATTTTTACATCACGCCACCGCGGACGTTCTTGGACATCGCTGGTTGCTTCGGCCATTCGACACATGAACTTGGCACCATCCTTGGAAGCCCAGTGTGGCTCCAGACCCCAGCCGACCCATGCCAGCGCTCCAATCACTCCGAGAAACAGCAAGGTGGAAAGCAGGTTGGTCACACAACTAGTTTGGCAGCGTGCTTGTGGGTGTGTCGCTCATCGTCGTGGGGCTTGCTTTGACGGCGGTGACGGTGTGGTTCTGGCGTAGTGCTCGGTTGGACAACCCCGTGCTCGGACCACTTGAAGTGATGGGCGACAAGCGTTTCGTCGCGGCTGATCCAGCGACACGCAAAGAGATGTTGCGCAAGGCGCGAACTACGGTGGAGTCATGAGTTTTGATCCGCAAGCGATGCTGACACGCTTTCGCGAGCGTGCTGCCGCCGTGCGTAAGCGACCCTTGCCGCCGGTAGCCGGTGAGGAGCGCCAACAGTTCATCGCCCAAGCGAACACTGATTTTCAAGATTTTGCCATGGTGGGCGACGCACAGGCATCGCTGGACGATGGAATTCTCACATTGCGCATCGATCTGCGTCCAGCCGAAAAACGCGCCTAAGCGCACCGTGATTGCTTTTTTGGTGGACAGCGCGCATGTCACTGGCTGAGAACACTTTGAGCATGAAGAGAATGCGACCCATCGCATTGCTCGCAGTGATTGTTGCCGTGACTGCTTGGGCAATCGGCCCGGTATTTGTCGTGCAACTCAGTATCTCATTGCCTACGACGGTTCTCTATCGCCAACTGATCTGGCTGCCCGTACTTTTTGTGCTGGCACATCTCCGTGGGGGTGGCTTCACGCGGCATCACTGGAGCGTTTCTTGGAAACCAGGAATTTTCTTTTCGCTGTCTGCGGTGTTCAGTTTTGGCTCGTTCAAAGAAACGACCATTGCCAATGCCACTCTGATCGGGAGTCTGACACCAGCGGTGTTGTTGTTTCTTGCCCCGCGCATTCTCGGCGAGAAGGTAACGGCGCAACGAGTCGTGTACTCGCTGGTGAGTTTCGTCGGCGTGATCGCCGTCGTGATCGGTGCAGAGTCGGGCGGGTCGAGCGAGCACGGGTTGCTTGGCGATGCGATGGCACTCGGCAACATGGCGATGTGGACCATTTATTTCATCGCAGCCAAGCGTGCGCGCGACGAGGGTGTCAATACGTGGTCGTTCCTGACGGGTATCTGCCTTACCAATGTGTTGTTGGCCATTCCGTGGGCGTTGGCAACGAGTGATGATCTCATGGATGTGCAACCACGCGATTGGCTGCTCCTCGTGCTGATGATGCTGATTCCAGGAACCATGGGCCACTACCTCATGACGTGGGCACAGCGTTATCTCGATACGACGGTGTCGTCGCTCATCACCCTGGGTGGGCCGGTGATGTCGACTGGTTTGGCGTTCGTGTTTCTTGGTCAAGGTGTTGCACTTGCGCAAATGTTGGGCGGAGTGGTGGTGCTGTTGGGTTTGGGTGGCGTCATTCTGAGTACTGCGTCCACTCGTGCAACCAAGAGCGACACGGTGGGGACTGCCGACCCGTTGCTAAACTCAAATCCCTAACGCGGACGTGGCTCAGCTGGTAGAGCATCACCTTGCCAAGGTGAGGGTCGCGGGTTCGAATCCCGTCGTCCGCTCCATTCGAGTGTCGTCGCGCGCCGTCTTCCGTTCCCTGGCTGTGGTGTGCATGGTGGTGGCGGCTGGTTGCTCGCCAAGCGAGCGCCACGACGCCACGGTCGCAGCAGCCAGCGATACTCGTGATGCATTTGCGGAAGTGGCCGCTTTGGTGCAGCGCGATTCTGGATACGACGTCGGATTCGTCTTTGGTTCATCGGGAATGCTGCGCGAGCAAGTGTTGGCAGATGCGCCGTACGACGTGTATGTCTCGGCAAACACGGCCTATGTCGATGAACTCATCGCGGCAGGTGCAGCAGTTGGAGAATCACGCCAGGCGTTTGCCCAGGGGCGACTCGCCATCATCTCGGCTGCAGGAACGACCTTGCCCGTCAGCATTGCCGATTTCGATGCATCGTTGCGCATCGTGATTGCCAACCCGGCGCATGCCCCGTATGGAGTGGCGGCCCGTGAAGCAATGATTGCAAGTGGTGTGTACGACACTCTTCGTAACCGAGTCGTGTTTGCCGACAATGTGGCCGACGTCGTGCGCATCGTGGATTCTGGTGAGGCCGACGTGGGCATCGTGGCGCTGGCACTCGTGGTGCAACGCGAACACACGCTGGTTGATCGGCAATTGCATGCACCGATCCGTCAATCAGCGGTACTCACCCAACGCGGTGGCGCTAACCAGGCCGCCAAGGCCTTCCTGGTCGCACTGTCATCGCCGGAGGGGCGAGCAATTTTGCAGCGATACGGGTTTACGGTGGAGCCATGAACGATTGGTTCCCCCTGTGGCTGTCGTTGCGGGTGTCGCTGATTGCCACCCTGGTGGCCGCAGTGGTGGGTGTGGGCCTGGCCTACGTGTTGGCCAAATGGCAATCACGCTGGACCTCCATCGTGGAAGCCGTGTTCACCCTGCCGATCGTGTTGCCGCCCACGGTGTTGGGCTATTACTTGCTGACATTGCTGGGGAGCCGCTCGGCCCTCGGCAAGACCTGGGAGTCGCTAGTTGGGTCGCCGCTGGTGTTCAGCGCATCTGGCGCCGTGGTGGCCGCCACCATTTCGGCATTGCCGTTCGTGATTCGCGCGGCTCGTGCAGCAATCAGCAATGTGGATACACGCGTGGAAGAGGCTGCACGCATCATGGGGTTTTCCGAATGGAAGGTCGCGCGCATCGTGACACTGCCGCTGGCGTCACGGGGGATTGGTGCGGGAGTGGCTCTCGGTTTTGCACGGGCCTTGGGCGACTTTGGCGCAACGGTGATGGTGGCGGGCAATATTCCCGGTCAGACACAAACCTTGCCGATTGCGGTCTACGACGCAGTCCAAGCCGGAGATGACGCGACTGCCCGCACGGGTTCGCTCGTGCTTGCCGGCATCGCCGTAGTGGTGTTGATATTAGTGACGCACGTGTTTGCGAGACGACGATGACAAGGCTCGTCGTAGATGTTCGCGTCGACGTGACCGGGTTCGGTGTTGACGCACGATTCGATGCATCGACGGGTATCACGGTGCTGTCCGGACCGTCGGGCTCAGGCAAGAGCGTGACACTCGGAGCCATCGCGGGAACGCTGCGACCATCCCGCGGACGCATTGTGTATGACGCACAGGTATTTGCAGATGTGTCCGGCGGTGTGCACATGCGCTCCCAGCAACGGCGCTTGGGCATGGTGTATCAGCATGCGGCATTGTTTGAACATCGCTCACCCCTCGACAACGTGCGATTGGCCGTGCGCGGCAAGGCAGACCGTGCTGCCGATCGTGCTACCGACCGTGCCCGACAGTTGCTCGAGCGCGTCGGTGTGGCCCACTTGGCACAGGCGAGCACGCGCGGGCTTTCGGGGGGCGAGCGTCAGCGGGTGGCCTTGGCGCGGGCGCTGGCTGGCGAGCCGCAGGTGCTGCTGCTTGATGAGCCGTTTAGTTCACTCGACGCAGCAACGCGTATCAGCATGCGCGCACTCGTGCGCGAGATGGTGAACGAGCGAAAAATTACCGCTCTGTTGGTGACTCACGACGCACAGGACGTTGACGCTCTGGCAGATCAGATCGTTCGCTACGAACCCGGTCGGACCGTCGGGGGCCCGAGCGCGTAGCACTAGCGCGCGGTGGCAACGGAATGAAGCCGCTCGTTCGCTCCATGTATTCGGCGTAGCCGGGCTTGCGTTTGGCAAGCAGACGATCGAGCATTGCCGCACCCGACACGCGCACCAACAACACGGTCATCACCGCAGCGCCAAGAAACGCCCAGATGCCTGCACCTTGGGCGGAGCCAACGATGGCCAGGCCCCACCACACCAAACAGTCGCCGAAGTAGTTGGGGTGGCGAGTGAGTGCCCAGAGACCTTGGTCCATGATCTGATCGGCGTTGCGCGGGTCGCGCTTGAAGCGGGCCAGTTGCGCATCGCCTACCGCTTCGAAATAGACGCCAACCGCCCACACGATGAAGCCGAGCAGCGCTACGAAACCTGCGCCCGCATCGGTATCGCGTTGGCCGAGGGTGACTGCCAACGACACGATGAACATCAAGGCACCTTGCAAACCAAACACGGTGTACAGGCTGACCATGCCAAAGCGGGCGCCATATTTGCGGCGCATCGCCCGGTAGCGGAAATCTTCGCCCTTGCCCAAGTTGCGTTTGGCAAGGTACACCGTGAGACGCAACCCCCAGATGGTGACCATCATCAACAACAACCAGTTGCCGGCGCCCGAAGCCCCAGTCACGAACCGTGCAGCCCACGCGGTGAGCACGAAACCCAAACCC
>JBEDEI010000113.1:0-9518 GCA_041175765.1 Actinomycetota bacterium
GGTGTGCACAAACCCGTTACCGCGCTCGGCAAGCGCGTGAATGCCACCGCCTTCGAAGCCGTTCGTGAAGTGGATCTCGTCGGGCTGGTGGTGGATGCCACGATGCCCTTCGGTCGAGGCGACCAATTCGTGGCCGAGCGCATAGACATCAAGAATTGTTTCGTCGTGGTCAACAAGATCGACCGGGTGCCGCGAGCCAAAGTGATGAAGCAGCTGGCGGCCGTGGCGGCACTCGATGCTGCGTCTTATTTTCCCGTCTCTGCAAAAACCGGTGAGGGTATTGATGTGTTGATGCAGTGGATCATCGGGCGCCTGCCAGAGGGTGCAGCTCTGTTTCCGGCTGACGTGGTTCGTGAAACACCCGACACTGCTTGGGTTGCCGATCTCGTTCGTGAAGAGTTGTTGGCACGCATGCGCGACGAGTTGCCGTATTCAATTGCCACACGCGTGACGGAGTATGAATGGCCGCGCATACGATGCGAAATCATCGTTGAACGCGAGAGTCAAAAAGGAATGGTCATCGGCAAGGGCGGTCTCGTGCTGAAGGAAGTGGGCACCGCCGTGCGTTTGCAGTTGGCCAAAGGTGCACACATCGAGTTGGCGGTAGTGGTGGACGACAATTGGCAGGAGCGACCCGATCGCATCGAGCGCCTCGGTTACTGAGTAGTGGCAACCGATGCTTAGTCGCGTGCTGAGAGCACGGCGACGTAGTCGTCGTACGTAACGGGGGCGCCGGCAGGCGCAAGATCGCCACCACCGCGCGGTACTTGAATTTGGGCGCCGTCCACGACGAAGATCACCTGACCAATTCCGGGTCGACGAGTGAGGGTGAGCACGACTTGGGCAATGGCCAGTCGTTGATCGAGCGGCTCGAGATCAGCCAAAAACGGACCATTCGCCGACACTGTGGCGATTCCTCGCCGCACATCAATGGTGGCCGTCAGTCTGCGGGGCAGGGCGCTGCGTAGACCTGCGGTTTGCGCCGAACTGTCGATGCCGGCGAGCAGAGTGTCGAGCACTTGAGTGGGTGTAGCGGGGCTCACGATTGCTCGCTCACTGCGCACCACTCGATTGGCGCTCACGTAATACATTTCCACTGGTTCGTATGTCGTATCCGGAGTGGTCGTGGTCGTCTGATCGATTTCGCCCACGGTTGTCGTAGGCGATGGAACGGATGTTGGTGCGTAGCGCAACGCGTCGGGCAGCTCGGCGGAATCTATTGCGATGAAGCGCCCCTCCTCGGGAACGCCACAGGCAATGAATATCAGTGAAGCTCCAAGCAGCACATATCCAAAGCGTCGGAAGTTGCTCATGTCGCATCCGAACGGGGGATGGTCACGACGAATCGCGCGCCACCACTGGGCGAGGTGTCGACGAAGGCTCGACCACCCATCGCCAACGCATGTTCCATCACGATGGCCAAGCCGAGACCGCTTCCCACCGAGTTTCGGCTGGCCGTTCCACGAGCGAAGCGCTCAAAGATACGCAACCGTTCACTGATTCCGACACCAGCCCCATTGTCGTCGACGATGAGCAGGATTTCGTTGTCGCTGCTACTGAGCAGAATTTCGCTGGCGCCACCCGCGTGGTCGCGCGCATTGTCGAGCAAGTTGAGAAGAATACGTTCAATACGTCGCTTGTCCACTACCACGATGTCGTCTTGTCCGAGGTCGGACACCACAAGGATGCTTGCGTAGCCGTGACGAGCCGCAATACGTTCCACGAGGGGCGTGAGGTGGGTTTCTTCCAGTTGGTCCTGACCTGCACGGGCATCCAGGCGACTGAGTTCGAGCAGGTCCATGACCGTGCGATCAAACCGTTGTACTTGTGTGGCGACGATGTCGAGGGCTTGGCGATTGCGTTCGCTGAGCTCGTCGGCGCGCCCTTGCAGCACACCCACAGCGGCCCCAAGCGAGGTGATGGGCGAGCGCAATTCGTGACTCACGTCCGATGCAAATCGTTCTTCTCGTTCGATGCGTTCTTGGACGGCGTCGGCCATTCCATTGAAGCTCGACACCAATCGTTGTAACTCGGGGTCGGTCTCAGGCTCCAATCGGGTAGCCAGTGCGCCTTCGGCAATCGTGCTTGCAGCCGTCGTCACTCGTCGCAATGGCAGGAGCACGTTGCCGCTGAGCAGGAATCCAAGCCCACCAGCCACGACCGTGATTACCAGTACGGCCGCGATGAGCGTTGAGCGAATCGTGCCGAGCGTGTCGGCAACATCGCTGATGGGGAATACCTCAAAATACGTTGCGTCGATTGCCGGTATGGAAACGGCGACGGCTTCGAATGGTCGGCCGTTGAACGACACCCGTTGCACCCCGCTGACACCAGCAATGGCATTGCGAACGAACGCCGTAGGAAGATTCGACTGCGTGAAACGCAGCGGTGCCTGGGCATAGAAGAGGTTTTCTGTACCGAGATGGAGAACCGCAAAGCCACCCGCCTCTGTGCGCAGTGAGGTCACCACTTCGCCGGCGAGATCTCGCGAGGAACCTACTAGTGATCCGATGAGCTGGGCATTGGACAACGCTTGGGCGCGAGCCGATGTGGTGGCTGTTTCCACTAAATAGCTGCGCGTTGCGGTGAAGGTGACGACGCTCAGAATCACGACGCCAACGAAGGTCGCGAGCGAAAAATATGCAACGATTCGCGCCCGCAATCCCGGACGCAGCGCTCGCAGAGACAGTCGGCGAACCGAGGGGGAATTCGTCGCGCGCACCTCTCCAGCATGGCGCAAGATTCGACTGCCCCCAAAAGTCAACCGACGACAATGCCACAGCATCGGGAGGAAATGCAAAGCCGGTGGGGTCAAGGGGGAGCATGACCCACACCGGCTCACGACCAGAGTGCATCAGTCATATGACGAACCGCCTGCGGTTGTGTGCGTTTTGTGTAACAAATGGTCGCTGTTTGGCAGACTGCGGGGTATGCCACTCATCCTCATGGTCGAAGATGACGCCAGCATCCGTGCGGCTTTAGGGCTGGCACTCGAAGACGAGGGTTACTCGGTGGTGCAGTCGGCGAATGGACGAGTGGGTATCACGATGGCAGCCAGCGAAGATCCGGATTTGGTGTTGTTGGATCTGCGATTGCCGGACGTGTCTGGCTTCGAAGTGTGTCGTGAGATTCGCACCAAGAGCAATGTGCCGATCATCATGGTGACGGCGCAAACCGATACCCACGACTTGGTCGCTGGTCTCGAAGCCGGTGCCGACGACTACGTCACCAAGCCAGTGAACGTAAAAGAACTTGCCGCTCGAATTCGTGCAGCGCTTCGCCGCCTCGGTCGTGATGCGACGACAGGGGCGCCGGATGTTGTGCGCTTCGGGAACATCGAAGTGCGGCGTGAGGCTGGCATCGTTTTCAAGAACGGCGTTGAACTCGCCCTGACAAAGACGGAATTTCGCCTGCTCGCCGAATTCGTCGATCATCCCAACATGGTGTTGAGCCGCGATCAATTGCTAGAGCGCGTGTGGGGGTACGAGTACCTCGGGGATAGCCGCCTCGTCGACGCCCACATTCGCAGGCTGCGCGTAAAACTTGAGGACACTCCGAACACGCCAGAGTTCATCACTACCTCCCGGGGTTCGGGATATCGATTCAAATTACCTGGTTGATCGGCGAGCGAAGAACTCTTCCACTTCCACGAGACGATGTGTTTCGGGCATGTGTTGCACTCCGCTCAACACGGCGTCCTTATAGCGCTTCTGCAACAGTCGGGGATCGAGAATTGCAACGACTCCATGATCGGTGGCGGTACGAATCAATCGGCCGGCTGCCTGCGCCAGGGCGGCCGCAGCGATCGGCACATCGATCGACATAAACGCAGATTTGCCGACTGCTTCGCGGCGAGCGTCGAGAAGTGGATCATTGAGGGCAGGGAACGGAACTTTGTCGAGTATCACCAATCGGAGGGCGTCGCCAGGCACATCAACGCCTTGAAAAAATCCACGAGTAGCGAACAAGCACGATCTGGTGTCGCCGCGAAACGCATCCAGAAGTGCTTTCTTGGGCATGTCATCCTGTACGTACAGAGTGATGTCGTCGCCGAGTGTGCCATCCAGAGCCAACGCAGTTTCGCGCAACACCGTCCAACTGGTGAAGAGCACCAATGCCGAACCCTGCGACATCTGGATGAGTTCCCGTATTCGCTGCTGCAAACGCATGGGGCGATGCGGTTCGTTCGGGGCAGGCAGATCGTCGGCAAGGTACAGGAGCGATTGGCGCTGGTAATTAAAGGGGCTTTGCACCCGCACAATTTCGTCATCGGCAATCGGTAAACCGAGCCGCTGAGGGAGGCCAGCGGGAATGGTGGCACTCGTCAGGATTGCGGCGGTATCGCCCCACACTGCGCCGAGCACATGGTCGATTCGGGTCGGAGCCACGGTAAGTCGATTTGCCCCGCGAACATCGGTTACGAACGCCACGACGTTGGCCACTCCACTCAGTACCTTCATGAATGCTGCGTCGATTCGTTCGATCGCACTCGTGGCACGCAGGGTTTCGGGCGTTTCGTTGTTGCTGGAGCGCAGTTTTTCCAGAATCAGCCCGCATTGCACACTGGCATTACGAATTGCTGATGCAATGTCCGGCGGGAGCGGCTGCGGCAAACGTTGGCCAACGAATCGACCGAGCACCTCGTCGAGTTCCTTGGCGGTTTTTGCCAACGCATTCGGCAGCTTTTGCGCAGTGAGAGCCGCTCTGGCGGTTTCGGCTGCGGTTGCAATCATGCGCGCCGACATGGTGACCGATGCCGTTTCACTGATGACATCCTCGAGCTCGTGTACCTCGTCAAAGACCACCACGTCGTGGGCTGGCAGAAATTCGCGGTGTTGTTCGAGGTCCAAACCGTAGAGGGTGAAGTTGACCACCACCACATTGGCGCTGCGGGCACGTTCGCGAGCAACCTCCGTAAAACATGTTTCACCGAAGGCACACTTGGAAGCACCCGGACATTCGTCAGAGCCGAGACTGACTTTGCGCCAGGCGGAATCACTGAAGGGGAATGGCACATCCGACATCTCACCACTGGTCGTGATCTCCGCCCAGGCTGCGAGTTCTCCGACATCGCGAATCACATCCCGCGGAGTATCGCCCACCGGGAGTTGATCCTGGCCGGTGGCTACTTCGTGCACTCGTTGGCGACACAGATAGTTGTTGCGACCTTTCAGAATCGACCATGAAAATTGCATGTCACCTAGTTCTTCGCAGACTGATTGCAAGAACGGCAGATCAACGCTGGCCAGTTGGTCTTGAAGTGCCTTGGTGTACGTGGCGATTATCGCGGTGTGTCCTGCGGCAAGGATCGGTACCAAGTAGCCCAGGGTTTTTCCGGTTCCGGTGCCCGCTTGCACACAGAGCGGTTGTCGGGAAGCGATGGCGTCGGCGACATGTTGCACCATTTCGGCCTGCCCGTCGCGTTGTTCGGCATGTGGCAGTCGTGCGACCACCCGTTCGAGCAGGTCGGCTGCCCGCTTGGCGGCTGGAGTCATGATGTGGCGGGCAGCAACGACAATGCAGCGTCGAGATGCTGGGCAGAAAAGTCGGGCCACGAACAATCGGCGAAGTACACCCGCGCATGGGCAGATTGCCACAGCAAGAAATTGGATATGCGAGTTTCACCAGACGTTCGCACGAGCACATCCACGGGTGGTAGCGCGCTGTCATACAACTCGCGTTGCAGCGCGGCCACGCGACTGGATTGGTCAGACAGAGGTGCTTGTGCAACACGTGAAGCGCGCGACGCAGCCCGGGCGATCTCGACTCGACTGCCGTAGTCGAACGCCACAGTGAGCACCATCCCGGTGTTGTGCTGAGTATCCGCAATGGCATTGGTGATTGCTGTTTGCACGGCTTTGGGTGTGCGTGATCCAGGCTCATCGAACGGCCGTCCGATCCAGTTGACCCGCACATTGTTGGCATTGAGTTCCTCGATGCGACCAAACAGTTTGCGGTGCAGACCAAGGATGTGACGTACTTCGGACGGTGGACGCACCCAATTTTCGGTACTAAAGCCAAAGACGGTGAGCCAACCGATGCCCCGCGCAGCGGCACTGCGCACGATATTGGCAAGCGCTTCTTCACCCGCCGTGTGGCCCGCTGTTCGCGGCAAACCACGGCGCTTAGCCCAGCGACCGTTGCCATCCATGATGCAGGCGACATGCACCCCGGCAAACTGACGACCTCCGGGAGGGAGAGGCGAACCTGTTGCAGACAACGACATGATGCGTTACGAAACTACTTGCTAGTGCGATGATGGTTTGGTGGTGAAGTCCTCTTCGTTGTCGCACGTGCTGCTGTGTGCTGGTTCGGTCGCAGAGTGGAGGGCCACCAGTGTGTCGGACTGGCAGGCTCGCCTGACGATGGTGGCACAAGCAGCGCAGGCCGGTGGTGCATCATGGGTCACCATGGTGCCTACCTCATGGGTGGGGCAACGTGGGGCACCCGCTGATCCGGCGGGCAATCTTCGGTTAGCCGAGGAACTTCGCTGCATGTTGGAAGAGAACTGTGCGGGAACCCGATACGGCAACCGCATCGTGATGTTGTGCGCTGGTGGAGTCACCATCATCGTCGAACTTCATCCCGATGGACAGGAACGAATCGCAGAGGCTGCCGAACACATCGCCGGTGATGTAACCGAAGAGCGTCTTGCCGCGGCCTTGCGCGCACCGGCGCCGAGCGACCCAGACCTGGTGATCGTGCTTGGGTCGTCCACCCAAATGCCGGCGGCCTTGGTCTGGGAATTGGCGTATGCCGAACTGGTGTTTTTGGATGCGCCGTGGAGCGATTTGGAAGCCGAACATTTGGAGATGGCCATCGACGATTTCACACGTCGTGATCGACGATTCGGTGGAGTGGACTCGTAGTGCCCCTGTATCGCGATGTCGGTGTGGTACTGCGTACCCACAAACTTGGGGAGTCCGATCGCATCATCACGCTCATGACGCAAGATTCAGGCAAGGTTCGGGCCGTGGCAAAGGGTGTACGCAAAACCAGTTCGCGTTTCGGATCACGCCTCGAGCCGATGAGTCACGTGCAGTTGCAGCTCTATCGTGGTCGCGACTTGGACATCGTCAACCAGGTGGAACTCGTGGAAGTTGCAGCGTTGACGCGGGGGCATCTCGAGGCCACCACCGATGGTTTGGCGATGTGCGAAATCGTGGATCAGATGTCGCATGATCGCTCGCCAAGTCCGCACCTGTATCGGATGCTCGTTGGGGCACTTCGGCAACTCAATGTGCAGTATTCACCCTTGCTCTTGCCGGCCCTGCAGTTTCGTCTGCTGGAAGTGGAAGGAGTGGGTCCGTGTGTCCACCAGTGCGTGGTCTGCGGCAGTGCCGAAGGCTTGCAGGCCTTCGACGTCAGCGCTGGTGGTGTGCAATGCGTGGATCATCGACGGGGCACGCATGTGTCACCCGAAACGCTGCGCCTACTTCAGGATGTACTCGGTGGTCGCATCTCGGCGTTGCTGCAACGCACGGATGTGCCCGCCGTTGCGGTGCAGGAACTGGTGACGCTCGGACGCCACGCCATGGAGCACCATTTGGAACGACGCATCCGGGCGACTTCGCTTTTTGAAGCACCCCAATTGGGCTGACGAGTAGTCTGAACGAAATGCCTGCCAAGGATCTCGACCAGATTGTTAACTTGGCAAAGCGTCGTGGCTTTGCCTTCCCGAGCGCGGAGATTTACGGCGGATTTCGCTCATCGTACGACTACGGCCCCTTGGGTGCGCTGATGTTGCGCAATGTCAAAGATGCATGGATTCGCGCAATGGTGCAGACAAGAAACGATGTGGTGCTCATTGACGCGGCGATCCTCAATCCGCCGCAAACATTCGAAGCCAGCGGTCATCTGGCGAACTTCAGCGATCCACTCGTGGACTGCACCGTATGCAAGCGACGCTTCCGCCAGGACCAGCTCGATACTCGCGATTGCCCCGAAAAGATGAAGGGTTGCGCATTTACCGAAGCGCGGGCGTTCAACTTGATGTTCAAAACCCATGCCGGCCCGATCGAAGGTGCAGGAGCCGAGGTGTACCTGCGGCCCGAAACGGCGCAGGGTATGTTCGTCAATTTCGCCAACGTGCTCTCCACCAGCCGCAAAAAGCCGCCGTTTGGTATCGCGCAAGTTGGCAAATCGTTTCGCAACGAAATCACCCCGGGCAATTTCATCTTCCGCACGCGGGAATTCGAACAAATGGAAATGGAGTTCTTCGTACCCCCAGCCGACGGCCCGCAGTGGTACGAGTACTGGAAAACACAGCGCCTCGAGTGGTATGTGGCCCACGGCATTCCGCGGGAGATGTTGCGGCTCCGCGAGCACGACAAAGATGAATTGTCGCATTACTCGGCGGGCACCTGTGACATCGAATTCATGTTCCCCTGGGGTTGGGGCGAACTCGAGGGCGTTGCGCAGCGAACCGACTACGACTTGACACAGCATGCCAAACACTCCGGTCAGCGTCTCGATTACTTCGACCCCGCTACGAACGAGCGTTATATTCCGTATGTGATCGAGCCCGCAGCGGGTGTCAATCGAACGATGGCCGCATTCTTGCTGGCCGGATATGACGAAGACATCGTGAATGACGAGCCACGTACCGTGCTGCGACTGCACCCACGAATCGCCCCGTATCAAATTGCCGTGTTGCCGCTGTCGAAAAAAGACACGCTCTCACCGATTGCCGAGAAGGTTTTCACCCTGTTGTCCCATCGCTACATGTGCGACTACGACGAAACACAAGCAATTGGTCGCCGCTACCGACGTCAGGACGAGATCGGGACACCGTGTTGTGTGACGGTCGATTTCGACACGCTGGAAGACAACGCCGTCACCATCCGCGATCGTGACACCACCACCCAGGAGCGTGTGTCAATTGATCAATTGGTGTCCTATTTCGGTGTCCGTTTCGGCTTTTAGCGCCGTGACGTATCTCGACAGCATCATCGCGCATCACAGGGCGCGGGCTCACGGCGATGTTCGTGACATTCAGCAGTTGTGCGCACAGGCCAAGGCGCGACGGCAAGTTCACGCACAGCCTGCGCAGATATTTTCACAGGCGCTCGCACGGCGCTCCACCTTGGCCGTCATAGCCGAAGTGAAGCGGCGTTCGCCGTCGAAAGGTGATATCGCCATCGGTCTTGATCCGACCGAATTAGTGGGTGACTATGTCACGGGTGGCGCTTGCTGTGTTTCCGTGCTGACCGACACACCACACTTCGGGGGCAGTGCCGAGGATCTGATGGCGGTGCGAGCCACCACCTTGTTGCCGATTTTACGGAAGGACTTTACTGTGTCGGTACGCGATGTATACGACGCAGGCATCATGGGCGCCGACGCAGCCTTGCTCATCGTTGCCGCCTTGTCCGACCACGAATTACATGCGTTCCACCAGGCGGCAGGCGATGTTGGCCTCGACGTGCTCATGGAAGTGCACGACGAACTCGAGGTGGAACGGGCACTTGCAGTAGGTGCAACGTTGATCGGCGTCAATCAGCGCGACCTACATACCT
>JBEDEI010000114.1:0-3245 GCA_041175765.1 Actinomycetota bacterium
AGATGTGCAGAACAAGGTGTACAACGCCTTTGATGCAGCCGTTGCGAAACACGATACGTTCCTTGCGCAGTTCGATGCCATCTTTGTAACCATGATGGAGCTGGGGAACGAAGACCCGATGTTGGCAAGTTTCGTTGTGGGTGTGGTGACCGAGGCCGAGCACCATCCTGATTTGCGTGAAGCGTTGCGAAAAGTTCCGGCGCGCAATCAATCGTTTCTCGCGGCTCTGTGCACCGAGGCGCAACAGCGGGGCGATTTGCCCGAGTCACTACGGGTGCAGACCGCGGTGGATGTGATGGCTGGCGTGATTGGTGGCTTTGCGCGACTCTCCGTCACCGTGCGCGACCGTGCACGACTCATCGCAGTTGCCAAGGTGTATCAGAACATGGCTCGTAGCGCATTGTCGCGCACGGGCGCAAGCGTTTAAGCGCTACTTCGTCGGTGGCGCCAATTGGGCGCGGCTGCGCATGGTGTCGACCAACGAAAACACCAGGCCACACCACACGAGTAGAAAGCCGGCGAATCGTGTCGCCTCGAGGGGCTCGTCGTAAGCCAGCCAACCCAACAAGAAGTTGATGACTGGCACGAGATACTGCAGCGGCCCGATCAGCGTAAGTGGCAACCGCAGTGCTGAGTGCGCAAAGAACAACAGCGGAACCGCAGTGATGAGACCAGTCAGCAACACGAGCACCATCTGCGAAGCCGATGCCGTAGTGGGGATGCCATCGGTACGAGTAAAGCTCCACACCATGAGACCAATGGCGCCGGGCACCAACACCAATGTTTCTGCAGTCAGGCTGTCGACGGGTCGCAGGGGAACGTTCTTTTTTAGCAATCCGTACACCGCCCACGAAGCGGCAATCGCCAATGCCACGAATGGCGGTTGACCGTAAGTAAAGGTCAAGACGACGACAGCAGCGACCGCAAATCCAAGTGCAACCTTTTGCAACCTCCGAAGTTTTTCGCCGAGCACGAGCACGCCGAGCAGAGCAGTGAGTAGTGGTGCGATGAAATAGCCGAGTGCGGTTTCGATGATGTGCTCGTTGACGACTGCCCAGACGTACAGTGTCCAGTTGGTTACCAACAGCAACGACGCAGCAACGATGCGCACCAGTAGTCGTGGGTTGCGCAGGGCCGTAACCACGTGCCCGATACGACGTTGCGCAGTTACCAATGCAAGTAGCAACACCACCGCAGTGACGATTCGCCAACCGATGAGTTCAAATGCGTTGAAGTCGCTGAGCAGCTTCCAGAACACGGTGATGCTGCCCCACAGGAGGTAGGCCGCAAGACCACTTGCGATCCCGGCACGAGTTTCGCTCTGCGGTGGAGCCGTCTTTGTGTCGTTCATGCCAAGTGACGACACTAACGACATAGGTAGGATGAAGGCAGTGATGAGCGGCGCTCGCAGCGTGCCACCCCAGTTGACGGCACTTGCATCATCCATCACCGCACTCTCTTTGCGACAACTGTTCGCAAGTGATGCGCAGCGCGCCACACAATTTTCACGCTTGTTAAAAATTGGCGACTGTGAACTGCACGTCGACATGTCGAAACAATTTGTGGATCAGGTAGTGCTTGATGCGCTCATTCAGCACGCCCGCAACTGCGGATTGGAAGGCAAGCGTGCCGCAATGGTTGCCGGAGATGTCATTAATACCACGGAAGGACGCGCAGTTACCCACGTTGCCCAGCGCGCGACGAGTGATCTCACTGCTCCGGCTGCGCTACGAAGCCAAGCGGCAGCAGCCCAACAAGCTCTGAGCGAAGCCGTCGCAGCGATACCGGCACACATCACTCACGTAGTGAACATCGGCATTGGCGGTAGCGACTTGGGGCCCGCCTTGTTGTGCGATGCGTTGGCGGCCATGCGCACGAGTGTGCGTTCAGTGCGCTTCGTATCGAATATCGATCCAGTTGATTTTGATCGCGCAGTGGATGGTCTCACGCCAGCCAACACCATGTTCGTCGTGTGCTCCAAATCATTCGGTACGACAGAAACGCTCGCAAATGCTCGTCGGGCCAGCGACTGGTTGGTTGCCGGTGGTGTCAATGAGCCGAGTCGCCAACTCGTTGCCGTGACGGCCCGCCCCGATCAAGTGAGTGCTCCTGGGTATGCAGCGGGTCGCGTATTGGTGTTGCCCGAAAGTGTGGGCGGCCGGTACTCGGTGTCGTCATCGGTGGTGTTTGCGGTGGCAGCCGGGTTTGGCATGTCGGTGGTGCACGAAGTGCTCGACGGTATGCGGCTGATGGACGAGCATTTCGTAGCCGCGCCGCTGGCTGACAATCTTCCGGTGTTGTTGGGTGTACTTGGCTGGTGGAACACCACGGTGCTTGGCCACCACAGTGTGGCTGTGGTGCCGTATTCGCGTGTACTCGCGCTGTTGCCTGCGTACCTGCAGCAGTTGATGATGGAAAGCAACGGCAAATCAGTGGACGAAAATGGTGCCTCCGTGCAACGCACGAGCCCCATCGTGTGGGGTGGGGTGGGCACCAATGCGCAACATGCGTTCTTTCAACTCCTGCATCAAGGCACGCAGGTGGTGTCGTGCGACTTCATTGGCCACAGTGCCACATTGGGTGCTGGGCAAGGTGATCATGACGTGCTCATGGCGAACATGTTTGCCCAGGCACAGGCACTCGCCTTCGGGGTGGGTGTCGACGAGGTCGGAGGTGACGAGAAGTTGCGGGCACATCGCGCGACCCCCGGTAATCGCCCGAGCAACACCCTGCTGTTTTCGCAATTCACGCCGCGTGCCCTCGGCGCGCTCATTGCGCTGTACGAGCACATCACGTTCGTGCAGGGTGTGCTGTGGGGAGTGAATAGTTTTGACCAATGGGGAGTGGAACTGGGCAAACGCCTGGCCCACCAACTGCAACAGGACATGAACGGTGCCAGGCCAGTTGGCACGAGTGGGGCAGCGGTTGCAACATCGCCTGATACCTACGATCCATCAACTGCGGCGCTCCTGGCCCAACATCGCCGTTGGCGTGACACTCGCTGACTACAGTAAGACACCCCGTGGCCACGAAGACACCCAAGCCCAGTCCCACCAAAGCGACCAGCAAGGTGAACGCTGCCGAGCGCATGCTGAACCTGTTGGCACTGTTGTCGGCTCGTACACAGCCGATCACGCTCAAACAAATTCGCGACGAACTGCTCAATCAGTACAGCGCCGATCCCGACGCGGCACGGGCGCAGTTCGAGCGCGACAAATCCGACTTGCGCAAGTTGGGGATTCCCA
>JBEDEI010000115.1:0-3170 GCA_041175765.1 Actinomycetota bacterium
GTGCGTGATGACGATGCGGTGCCCGCGGGCAACGTGGTGTCATGGATCGTGACCGAGCAGCCGAATCTCGTTGCCGGTAGCGAAGTGTTGAAGGGCACGCAGGTGGCAATCGCAGTTTCTGGCGGGCCCGTACTGCGAACGGTTCCCAATGTGATCGGTCTTGCCGAAGCAGATGCACTCACCCAGTTCAGCGGTGTGCAGCTCGTAGGTCAGCGAAATGATGACGTATTCAGCAGTGACATTCCGGTTGGGGCAGTGGCGACACAATCACCCGCATCCGATGCGCAGTTGGCGCGTGATGGTGTGGTTGCGTACGCCCTTTCGAAAGGTCCGGAGACCATCGAACTTCCCGTGTTGGTGGGTCTGAGTTTTGCGGATGCCCAGAAGAAACTGACGGAGGCAGGCCTGGTGCTTGGCACCACGAGTGGCCGCACGACGAGCCGCGTTCGCAGCGTGAACCAGGATGGCAAGACGATAAAAGCCGGAGAAGTTGTCGTGAAGGGCACCATCGTGAACCTGGTATTCCCGTGACGAGTCGTTCATGACCGCTGGTGTCGATGAAGTTGCGCTCATTCCGCTTCGCGAACGCGTTCGGAGTGCACTCGTCGAGCGAGCAGGCATGTCACGACGTAAAGCCACGATGGCGGTGTTGTTAAGCGGAGTGTTCACGGTGAGTTTCACCATCACGTTGTTGGTGGTGGTGTTGGATACCGTCGCCACTGATCTGGGGTCGACCGTCAGCGTGGTGAGCTGGTCGATTACCGCACCGATGCTGGCCTTCGCCGTGATTGGCCCGGCCTTCGGCACGCTCGGAGATTTGATCGGACACAAGCGAGTATTCGTTGGCGGTTTGTTGGGTGCAGGTATTTTTGCCGGGCTGGCAGCACTCGCGCCGAGTGCCCCCGTACTCATCTTGCTGCGTACCTTGTCTGCCGCGTGCGGCTCTGCCACTGGTCCATCAGCCATGGCATTTACGAATCGAATGTTCGAGCCACACGAGCGGGTGCGACCACTCGGCATGTGGAGCTTCGTCACCGCTGGGGCGCCAGTCATCGGGGTGGTGGCCGGTGTACCGCTCGTTGAACTGGTCGGTTGGCGGATTATTTTTTTGGTGCAAGCACCGTTGTGTGTGTTGGGTGCACTGAGTTCATGGTGGTTGTTGCGCGACACCGAACGCAAGGATGACGCGCGTTTCGATGCTGCAGGCGCATTCACACTCGGTGGCGGAGCTGCCCTCGTCCTGTTCGGCGTGAACAGGGGTGGCACCTGGGGCTGGACTTCGCCGGTGGTGATGACAGCGATCGTCAGCGGTGTGGTGTTGCTCTGTGTGTTCGTGCAAGTGGAGCGTCGTGTCGCTGCACCGATGGTGCCACCACAATGGTTTCGTACCCGCAACATTGCGTTTCCCGTCCTGAGTCAGTCACTGGCAAATTTTGCCTACATGGGTGGGTTCATGATCATTCCGCAAATGTTGAAAGACGGTATTGGTTTGTCGCTGGCCACTGTCGGTTGGTTGATCATCGCACGGCCGCTCACGTTCGCCGTGGCCGCTCCTCTCGGCGCACGAGTCACGATGCGCACAGGTGAGCGATTCGCCGGCATGTTTGGCTCAATGACGGTTTTCACCTCGATGATCGTGTTGTCCACGGTGCGCGACAGCACGCCGATGTGGCTCATTGCATTCGGGCTTGCACTGTCTGGTTTGGGTCTTGGTGTTGCATCGCCGGCACTTTCGGCATTACTGGCGAATGCAGTCAATGATTCCGAGTTGGGTAGTGCAAGTGCGATGCAGCAACTCGTGTCACAGATGGGCGCATTGCTCGGTGCCACCGTCATGATTTCGGTGCAGGAAGCAACGATGGAGCAAGGAACGCTCATCAGTTATTCCAACGCGCTCGTCGTTGGCGCCGCGCTGTGTGTGGTGGCCGGTTTGCTGGCCGGTGAAGTGCGCTCCACCGAGCGAGCACTTACTCAGTAATTGATTTAATCTCTGCAGCGACCACCAAACCCAAGTCCGTCTGGGGCATCACTGTTTGCATGGCCATGAGTTTCAACATGTCGCCCTCAACTTTGACTTTGCCGGTCAGGAATGCCTCCATGGCTTTTTGCGGGTCCTGCTCGACGAAGATGGTTCGTGCGGTGACATAGTCGGTGGTGAGCGTGGCATCTACTTTCTCCAGATGACCGAGGTCCATCACCACTTCGCCACTCGACGTGTCCATGTGGCTGTGAATGACACCATCTCCGAATGGAACATTGGTGACCACCTGATTGAATCGCACGACCACCGATACTTTTGGGGCCCGATCTCGGTACTTTTCCCGTATCGCGCGTGCAGCATCCATCCATGCCGGTGAAAGAAATGGATGAGCCATGGTGGGTGCCTTGCTTACGAAAAATAAACTTTTGAGTACAGCACCAGACACGATAACGCTGATGCGACCAACATCGCAGGCCCGCAGGTTTGCAGTGACACCTCCGACACGCCACGATGGAGGGATGGCAAGAGTGCTCGTGACCGAAGAAATCGCCGAGGCGGGCCTCGATCGCCTGCGCGCGGCTGGTCACGAGGTCGACGTGCAGCTCGGGTTGAACGGCCCGGCACTCATCGATGCGCTGCGGGGGGCGCACGCACTCATCGTGCGTAGTGCCACGAATGTGGACGCCGCGGTCTTCGCAGCGGTAAGTGGCTTGCTCGTCGTCGGACGCGCAGGCGTCGGTTTGGACAACGTGGACGTTGAAGCGGCGACCAAAGCGGGCGTGATGGTGACCAATGCGCCGGAGTCGAACATCGTGTCGGCCGCCGAGCACACCATTGCCTTGCTGTTGTCAATGGCACGAAACGTGCCACAAGCACATGCAGCGCTGGTGAGTGGTCGCTGGGAGCGCACAAAGTGGGAAGGCGTCGAGCTTGCTGGCAAGACCTTGGGGATCGTCGGCTTGGGTCGTATCGGCAAGCTGGTCGCGCATCGGGCACTTGGCTTGGGCATGAAGATCGTGGCGTTCGATCCGTACATCTCCGTGGAGCGTGGTCGTCAGATGAACGTGGAAATGTTGTCGCTCGATCAACTGGTTTCCACGAGTGATTTCCTCACCGTGCACCTGCCCAAGAACAAAGAAACCGTGGGGCTCATCAATCGCGACATGTTGCTGAAAGCCAAGCCGGAGTT
>JBEDEI010000116.1:0-16610 GCA_041175765.1 Actinomycetota bacterium
GTGGCAAGATCCACTCGCACGAGGTGCAGTGGTGCCGTTGCCGTCCCGACACCGCGCAATGTGCCGGCAAACTTGTGAGTGGATTCGCCGTTGTCCAGAAACCATGCGTCACCATCGGTGATCACCACATCCCAACCGAATGTTTGACCTTCAAGTTGTCGATACACGGCGTGCCATCCATCTGAATGCAACGACTCTCCGTCCCAATGCACGCGCCACAGTGCAGTCGTGCCGACCACATAAATGTCGTCACCATGTGCCGAGAGCCGGGCAATCGACGCCTCGGGCAACTCCAATCGTGCGACAATATTGAGCTCCGTCGGCTCGAGCACCACAAGTTCAGTCGGGGCAAAGGGCTCCACGGCTTCGTGACCAGGACGGGAACCCGAAAAATCCTTGGTCACGAGGTGACCACTCGGCAAGAGCACGAAACTGTTGTACGGGCGATGGCGTGGCAATGTACGTGACGCGACAACCGACAAACTCCGACTCAGGCGATGCGCGTGATTACCGAACACTACGTACAGATCCCCATTGGGATGAACCGCAATTCCACCCGGCCACGCGGGCCCGCCTGCCAGACGTTCACTCGTGGCGAGCGTCTCCAGTGTCTCAGGATGCACTTTCTCTACCCACGAGACGGCATCGTCTCCACCGGTATGGCAGAGCACGAACACTTCATCGGGCGATGCGACCACCACCATGGTCGCCACCATCATGGAACGACTGACGACTTTCAGCGACTCGCCGTCGGCTATGCGCAACTCGGCGCCGTCCACCCATTGCAAGCGTCGTGGACCGCCATCTTCTGCCGACCATGTCACAAGGAGGAAATGTAGTGCACGAGTAGTTGCCCGATGCCTGGACCTGCCGATAGATAGTGTGAGACCGTGCGAAAAATGTATGTCTACCTTGCTGCACTGTTTTTGGTTGGATGTTCCTCAGCACAACCCTTGGCCGTCGATTTGTCTCCAACTGCGGCCAATGGCTTGAAACTTTCACAGCAATCTGGCTGCGCATCGTGTCACGGCAGCGACTTCGGAGGTGGCACGGGCCCAACGTGGCAAGGCATCATCGGGCAACAAGTGGCATTCAAGGGCGGTACTTCCGGAATCGTAGATCGCGCTTACCTTGTTGAAGCCATCAAGTACCCCGACAAAAAGAAGCGTGTGGGTTACTCCGTCGTGATGCCGTACAACAATCTGACCGACGAAGAAATCTCAGACATCGTCGACTACATCGAAGCACTTTCCCAGTAACTCAGCCCCAGCGAACGTGATCGGGCGCCGGCATGTTCGCCGATAATGCCGCTTCATCGGATTCCGGCTCACCGAAAACGGTGCGAATCGGGATGACTCCACCCCAGTACGGCAGGTCGTAGTCACTTTCGGGATCCTCTTTTGGGGGGCCCGTACGAACCTTGGCAGTCGCGTGTTCGAGTGAGAGCTTCCACACCGTGGTCTGACGCAACTCCACCCGGCTTGGTGCACGCGCATTCCCCACCCGACCGGGGAGGAGAAACTCGCTCAACAACATCAATGCGCGTTCGTGTTCTTCGCCTTCTAGCACGGTGGGGACTCCCTGGACAACGACACTGCGATAATTCATCGATGAGTTGAACAACGATCGCGCAACGACAAGGCCGTCCAAAAGAGTGACGGTTATGCAAATCGAGCCATCGGTACGCATCAACCTGCTGGCAACCGAACCGTGAATGACGATGTGATCACCATCAAGTGCATACGCCATCGGTATCACCACTGGCACGCCTTCTTTATCGATCACGCCGACATGTGCCACTACACCTTCTGCAAGAATCGTTCTCACCACGTCCAATTCTGTGCTTCCCCGCTCCGCGTGACGCTTAAGTTCTCCCATGATGATCCGAGGCTAGAAGATGACTAGCGTCGCCATCATCAGTACGACTGCCGATGACCGAGCGAAGGGTTCACTTACCCACGCTTATCGAGTGCTTGCACTCACCTCGTTGTCGGTGTTCCTTGTATCCCTTGACTTGTCCATCGTTGTCGTCGCCAAGCGCACCATTGATGAAGACCTGGGCGGGGGCAGTCTGCTGACATGGGTGTTCTCGGCGTATGCCATCGCCTACGCCGCGGCCCTGCTCACGGCTGGCCGTTTCGCCGACGTGTTTGGTCGCAAACGAAGTTTCATCCGCGGTGTGCTGTGGTTCAGTTTTGGTTCCCTGTTGTGTGGCTTTGCACCAACTACCTGGTTTTTGGTGTTGGCTCGTGTCGTGCAAGCGATTGGTGGCGCCCAACTCACGCCGGCATCACTTGCTCTCGTGCTTCCGGAATTCCCCGTTGAAAAGCGCACTCAGGCCATTGCCATCTGGGGAATGTCGGGCGGGTTGGCCGCTGCACTTGGGCCTTCAGTCGGTGGCATTCTCGTCGACGCACTCGGTTGGCGGTCGCTCTTTTTCGTCAACATTCCTTTCACGCTGGTAACGGTGCTCATTGCTCGTCGACTGCTGCGCGAAAGCCGCGACCCAAATGCACAACGCAAAGTGGATTACCCGAGTGCTGCGCTCGGCTTTTCTGGTGTTGCCCTCGTGGTACTCGGTATCTCCCAGAGCGAGGTGTGGGGTTGGAACGACCGCGCCACGCTCGGTGCGCTTGCAATTGGTCTGGTGCTTTGTGCGGCGTTCACTCTTCGGTGCCACCGTGCAACCCATCCCATCTTGGATCTTTCGCTCTTTCGCTTGCGGTTTGTCGTAGCGGCGAACGTTGCCGGTGTGCTCTTTTCCATGGGCTTCATCGGCATGTGGTTGCTCAACACATTTTTGGTTGCAGGCTGTCTGGGGTTACAGCGTTTCCATGTCGGGCCTTGCCACCATGCCCGGACCAACTTCTGCTGCGCTCGTTGCACCATTCGCCGGCAAGTATGCGGACCGCTTCGGGCATTCGCGAATTCTGTTCGTCGGTTCGTTGCTTCTTGGGTTCGGAACATTCGGTTTGAATGCAACCATTCCTGAGTCACCGGCTTACCTAACGCATTATCTGCCATGGATGCTTGTGACGGGAATCGGCGTGGGATTGAGCATCTCTACGCTCTCGAGTTCTGCGACGGCGTTCTTAAAGCCAACACAACTTGCGATGGGCTCGGCATTGAACAACACATTTCGCCAAGTCGGTACGGCGCTTGGTGCGGCACTCTCGCTTGCGATTGCGGCACCCACCTTGGCTCGTGTCGAGAGTGCACGCATGGCGGGCAAGTCGGTATTGGGCATCTCCAAGCTGGAAATCCATGCGGCTTGGGCGATGAACGGTGTGATCTACCTCGCAGCCGGCATTGCCATGGTGGCTATCTTCAAGCGCCCCAGTGCATCCCAGATGGATGACGCCCGCGGAATCTAATCGCGATTGCGGCGGGCTCGCCCCAGCACGGTTGACACCACACTGATGATTGTTCCGGCACCAAATGCTGGCCAGAATCCGGACACATCAAGTGCGGTGCTGAGATCACTCACCAGCATCAGCATCCAGGCATTCACCACGATGCTGAAGAGTCCTAACGTCAAAAAGAGCGCAGGAAATGCAACCACACGAATGATGTTGCCCACGATTGCATTCGCCAAGCCAAACAGAGCGGCAACCCAGAGGTGACTCCATAAACCGTCTGCAATCCTTACTCCAGCAAAAATCACATCCGCCAACCACACGGCTACCGCAAGAATTGCCCAGCGGATGATCAGATTCATGATGTCACTGTCGTAGCCACAAAGAGTGGTATCCGCCGCGATGTTTTTTCCTTGTACTGTGCGTACGGCGCGAACACCGCGACACTCCGCTGCCACCACGTTTCATATTCATCGCCGTCAACCAGTCGGACGTGTACAGAAAACGGCTCGGGCCCGTCTTGCACGGTGACCTCCGTGGGATTGGCAACCAGATTGTGATACCACGCTGGATGGGCGGGTGCACCTCCATAAGAGGCGACAAGTGCGTACTCGCCATTGTGCTCGACTCGCATCAACGCGATTTTCCGGACGCTCCCCGAGGCGGCACCGCGCATCGACACGATGATGACCGGAATCCCGGTTTCGCGCAACGTACCCCCTTCGCGGCCACCGGTGCGCTCATAGAGATCTACTTGGTCGCGCACCCACGCCATTGTGCTGGGCACGTATTCACCAGAAAGTGTGGCCATGCACCAATGCTGTCAGGTTTTGGGATATCGAGAGCCATCCGGGAAGTTGCCGTACAGCGGACGGTCTCCGTTCGTCACGGAATCAACGAGCAAATCTCCACCGACGAATGCCCCTTTCCAAGAACCACCCCGACCACCAAAGACCTCGTCTCGATCACCGCGTGAGCGTGGCTTGTTGATGCCCACCTTGAATGACTGAATCTCATCAGATATGCGCTCGGCAAAATCCAGATCGTCGGTGGCAACCGACGCCACCAGCGAACCGTTGGAAACATTCATCGCACTCAAGAACTCTGCCTCGGTATCCACGACCACGATGGAATCGAGTGGACCAAACGGCTCAGCATGATGGAGGGACCATGCCGACGGTGGCTCCAGCACACAGGACGGCGCAACGTACGCCGACGTATCTTGGCCGTCAATAAAACGACCCTTGCTCAATGCTGCGTGCATGAGCGGAATTCCCCCGGTGTTAATGGCTTCTTCAAACTGGGCGGTGAGAGTTTCGGCTTTTGACCGCTGGATGACCGGACCAAAATCCAGGTCGGGTAATGCATCATCATCATTTTCCACCGCACACGGGTGACCAAACTTCAATGATGCCACTACTGGGTAATACATTTCCAAGAAGTCGGGCAGCAGCCTGCGCTGGACCACGTACCGCGGGTACGCAGTGCAACGCTGTTTGGCGTAGGCGAAACCTTTCTTGATGTGCCCAGACAAATCGTTCCACTGCGAGTAGTTCCATACTCCCCAGGCATTCAGACCTTCCTGCTCAAGCACATGCCGCTTACGTAAGTCGGCCAGACGAGTCGCCACTTTACGACCGTTCGTGCGCCCTCCGACGAACACCAACGCGCCGAGTTCGGGTGTGCTGATGAGGGCTTCGCTGAGTTCGGCGCCACTCCCCGACACCAGAGTGGCAGGCAAGCCGGCGCGGGCCATCATGGCGTGCGCCAATGTGAGTGCGTGAAAACCACCCTGGGTAGGCGTCTTTGCGACGACGGCATTACCTGCCAACAACTGCACCAGTTCTGCATGCACCAACACACTGAGTGGGTAGTTCCACGATGCAATGTTCGAAACGGGCCCGTCAAGTGGAGTTCGGCCTCGTAGCTGCCGCTCGATTTGGGTGAGATACCACTCCACCCCATCAAGGCAACGATCAATATCGTCGCACGCAAGTTTCCACGGTTTACCGATTTCCCACATCAACAAGCCGGCGATGATGTCGCGCTGCTCGCGCAACAACTGCACCGCCTGGCTGACTTTTGCCACGCGGACATCGAGCGAAGTCGCAGACCACTCTTTGTCCTGCTTTACGGCAAACGCCATGGCCCGATGAGCCTCGTCGGAGGTGATGATCGGCGCACCGATGATGTGGGAGCCGTCCACCGGCACTGCGTGTGGACGAGTGGTGCCTCCACTCACCCATTCGCCGCCAATGAGATTGCGCAGTGATTGGGCTTCGAATGCTTCGGGGGCCGCGCCACGCGCGCGTGCATATATTTCATTCCAGGTTGCGCCAGGCTTTACGTGCAATGCCATGTTCCTACGCTACGACTCACTTTTCGGCTTGTGCAAGCGCATTGCGCAACATCCCAGGGAAAATAATTGCGTGGAACGGAATCAGCACCCACCAATACAAACGCCCAGCCAAGCCTCGTGGACGGAATATCGCCCGCTGCACCACGTGCGTGCCTGTGGGCGTTTCGCGTAGGCGAAACTCCAACCATGCTTGGCCTGGAACACGCATCTCTGCTCGCAGTAACAGCGTTTCGCCATCCTTGACATCTGCGATTCGCCAGAAGTCCAGTGGATCTCCCACGCGCAGTACATACTGATCACGTCGGCCACGACGCATCCCGACTCCGCCAAAGACCGAGTCGATTCGCCCACGCAATCGCCAGAGCCACTCAAAGCCGTACCAGCCAGTCGAACCACCCAGCGACGAAAGCACACTCCACACTTCGTCTTTTGTCGCAGATGTTGATTGCTCTCGTTCGTCCACGAACAATGTTCCCCCGGTCCACGCCGGGTCGGTGACCGCCACATCCCAAGCCACCCACGGTCGCGAGGCGTCCGTCCATCTGGTTGGGGCACTCGTACGTTCAATTGCGCGTTTCACCGCTTGGTCGAACGTGAGCAAGCCACCTGGTGGTGGAGGCAAAACATTCACTACCGACTTTGCTGAGTCAACGACCACTTTGTTGATGAGCGAATCAATCAGTGGTCGTGCGATGGATGCTGGCACCGGGGTGACGAGACCGACCCACATACTCGACACTCGTGGTGTGAGTAGCGGCACGCGCACAATAATGCGACGACGCAACCCGGCGATTTTTGCATAGCGCGACATCATGTTGCGATAGGTGATCGTTTCGCTACCGCCCACATCGAACACGCCGTGAATCTCCTGTGGCGCACGGGCGGCCGCAACGAGAAAGTGGAGCATGTTCACAATTGCAATCGGCTGTGTTGGGTTGTCCACCCAACGTGGCGTGACCATCGCCGGTAAATGTTCCGTGAGGTAACGCAACATCTCGAATGACGCTGAGCCAGATCCGATGATGATGCCTGCTCGCAATTCAATGACTGGCACATTGGTGCTGGCAAGTACCCTGCCAACCGACTTACGTGACTCGAGATGTTTGCTCAAGTTGTCATCATTGGCGATTCCACCCAGATAAATGATTCGTTTCACACCAGCGCGGGCAGCCACTTGTGCAAACGTCAGAGCCATGGCCGATTCCAGGTCGTCAAACTTTGCGCCCGTGCTGATGGAGTGCAAGAGATAAAAGGCCACATCTACATTCGCAAGTGCCGTATCCAGAGATTCGCTATTGATCGCATCGCCCTCTACGACTTCAACACCAGTAATCCACGGAGTGTTTGCCACTTTGGCAGCCGAGCGCACCAACACCCGCACCACGAACCCCTCTTCGACGAGCAGTGGCGCCAGACGACCACCGACATAGCCGGTTGCTCCAGTCACCAGCACGCGTGTTGTGGAACCATTCTGTAGCACGCTGCTGAACGCTACGCCACCAACGCAGGGCATCGGCAACCTAACTACGCTCAATTCAGTGACAAGGTCAACAGAACTCCTGCACGGTCAGGTGGCTACTCGGCTGCGTGAACATGGTCTGGTGTACACCGCCGGTCGACGACAACTCGTCGAGATTCTGATGAAGCACAATCGACCAGCAAGTGTGCCCGAGCTCCTCAAGTTGCGCGCCAAACTTACACAAAGCTCGATGTACCGAAACTTGGCCGACTTGGAACATGTTGGCATCATTCACCGGGTGGCTGGTGTTGATGAGCATGCGCGCTATGAACTCAATGAGTCTCTCATCGGGCACCATCATCACTTGATATGCGTCAAATGTGGCACGATCGACGACTTTGTGGTGATGCCATCGACTGAACGCGTAATCGATGATGCGCTCCACAAGGCTGCCAAAACGGCTCGTTTCACTGTTTCCGGCCATCGCCTTGACGCAATTGGTCTTTGCTCGTCGTGCAAGTAACGAGGCTTGATGAAGCACGACTGCTGAGTTTTGACTGCTACGGCACGCTCATCGATTGGGAATACGGCATCACCGACACCGTCGTACACCTCGCAAAGCCGTACGGTGTTCATCCCAGCGAGGGAGAAATTCTTTCACTTTTTGCTTCACACGAAACACACGTTCAAGATGCCAATCCAACGTGGTCGTATCCCGTAATTCTTGCCGAAACATGGCGTCGAATGGCCAAGAGTCTCGGATTGCCGTCTATGGACTCTTCTCCCGACCAGTGCGAGCGTGATGCACATTTCTTCGCTTCGTCCGTACCAAACTGGCCGGCGTTTCCCGACAGCCATGAAGCGCTCACCGCATTGCAGTCACGCTGCAAACTCGTGATTCTTTCCAACGTGGACAATGCCAGTTTTGCCGGTTCAAATGCCCGTCTCGGTGTCACCTTTGACGCGATCTTGACTGCACAAGACATTGGTTCGTACAAACCTGATCTCAACAACTTTCGCATGCTCTTGTCCAAAGCGGATGCGCTGGGTGTGCCAATCCATCAGCATCTCCACGTGGCCCAAAGTTTGTTTCACGATCACGTACCTGCACAAGCCGTCGGGCTGAAAACGGTATGGATCAATCGCTACGGGGCAAAAAGAGCGGCCGCTGGCACACGAGGTGCGACGCCTGCTGCAGCGCCAGTGCACCCGCACTGGGAGTTTCCGACGTTGAGCGAGTTTGCCGAGGCTCTGCTCCGCTAGTTGCTGCCGGGTAAAACTCGCTGGGGAATCACCACGACGGTGCCATCCGACTCATGATGAACACGGGCAGACACACCGTAAAACTCGGCCAATGTTGCCGGCTTCAACACTTCTTTTGCACTGCCTGCTGCAACTCGAACTCCTTGATGCATGAGCACGAGACGATCGGCGTACATGCCGGCAAGAGTCAAATCGTGCATGGCCGATACAACGGTCAAGCCGTGTTCACGGCGGGCTCGATCCACGAGCTCCAACGCCTGTTGTTGATGCCCAATATCGAGCGCACTGGTCGGTTCATCTAGCAACAGAACGGGTGCTTCTTGAGCAAGGGCGCGCGAGATGATGACTCGCTGCAACTCACCACCAGAAAGTGTTCCCAGCATTCTTCTCGCAAACGAAGTGAGATCGAGTTGATTCGTCACTCGTTCAACCACAGCGCGGTCATAGGCCGTTTCGCGTGCAAACTGCTTGATGTACGGGTTGCGACCAAGCAACACGTAGTCGTACACCGACATGTCGGGCGGAATGATTGGCGCCTGTGGAACGAATGCGATGTGTCGCGCGCGCCATCGTGCGGAAGTAGCTGGAATCTCAAGTTGATCAATGGCCACAGAACCCTCATAGCCCACGAGTCCTGCCGCCGCGCGCAGGACCGTGGATTTACCGGCACCATTCGGACCGATGAGGCACAGCCACTCACCTGCACGAACGACATCATTGAACTGCACTACGGCTGGCACGTCGGCATACTTCACCGTCAGGTCACAAAAACCCAAGATGCTCATCGGTCGTTCTGCCTCATGCGTAGAAGCAACAGAAAGAATGGCGCACCAATAAATGCCGTCACTACGCCAATGGGTGTCTCGGCCGGATCAGAGAGCACTCGGCCCGGGATATCGGCAGCCACCAGGAATGCGCCTCCCAACAGCACGCTAAGCGGGAGCACTCGCCGATAACTTGCTCCGGCCAACAGTCGCACGGCATGCGGAACGATGATGCCAACGAAGCCGATAAGACCGCTCACAGCAACGACTGCTGCACTTCCAAGAGTGGCAGCCAGCACGATGGTGAGACGCACGCGGCGCACGTTCACTCCCAGGGCAAGCGCCTCGTCATCACCCACTCGCATGACATCGAGTAATCGACGGTGCAGCAGCATCACCACGATGCTTGCTGCCGCGTAAGGAATGACAAGTCGAACATCCCCCCACGTAGCACTCGACAATCGGCCGAGAATCCAGGAATACACCTGGCGAATGACATCGTTGTTGCGTTGCAAGATGAACGTTTGTATTGCCGTTGCAAGAGCAGTAACGGCGACCCCGGCAAGCACCAAGGCGATGGGTGACCGATCACGGCCGAACAACGAGCCAACCGAATACGTCACGAATACCGCAGCAAGTGCACCAACGAAGGCGGCAACGGGCAACGGGTCGATGAACCACACCGTGGCGCGAGAACTGGTAAGTGCAAACACCAGCGTGGCCCCAAGACCTGCCCCCGCAGCCACACCGAGCAGATACGGGTCCACCAGTGGATTGCGAAACACACCCTGATAACTCGCCCCAGAAATTGACAATGTCGAGCCAACAACTGCAGCAAGCACCACTCGTGGTGCGCGAATCTGCCAGACAATGTTCCAATCTGCATCAGAAATACCGCTCGCCGCTGAAACAAATGGCAATCGGTCAAGCAACTCGAGTGGTACCCGCCACCACGTTGGACCAGCCGGCCCAATCATGAGGCCGGCAATCATCACTCCCACAAGCACCGCGCCACTCATGGCAAACCACCACGTTTGGCGATCTGCACCCGAAACGGCTGCTGGAGGAGTAACGATTGCTGTCACCAATGCGTGCCTCTACGAACTTGCGAGTAGTTGGGAAACTGCGTCGCGAATCACTTCTACAAACTGCACTAGGCGTGGTCCCCAACGTGACGGAATATCAGCCGGCAACTCAATGATTCGTTCGCTGGTAATCGCCGTCAAACTTCCCCAACCGTCACGGGCTGCGACCATGGCTGCTGTTTCGCCACTCGCCAAGAACATCAAGTCGGGATCGGCAGCAACGATTACTTCGGCGGACAGTTGCGGATAGTCGTTACCCTCCTCGACGCCATCGGCGATATTGCGTAAGCCAAAGAGCGCATATACCTGACCGATGAACGTCTTCGACGTGACGGAGTACAACGTGTTGTCGAGCTCATGGTAAAACGACAGTGGCTCTGCGGGCATCGTTATGCCAGAAACTGCTGCTTCAATGTCTGCCTGCATTTGTGCTGATACCTGGACGGCTTGATCCAAGTGGCCGGTCAGTGCGCCGAGTTGCTCAATTTGTTGATACACGCTTTCGAACGTCGTTGCTGCTGGTGCCATGAATACCGGTATGGAAAGTGCAGACAACTGATCTACGAGGTTGCCCGGATCGTAGGTAATGACCACCAGATCAGGGGTGAAGCCAGCGATTGCCTCCACATTCGGGTCGAAACCAGAGAGCTTCGTGCCCAAGGCAACTGCTTCAGCCGGATAGTTCGAATACTCATCCACAGCAACCACTTGATCGCCCGCACCGATTGCATACAACATCTCCGTTGCCGTTGGCGACAGCGACACGATTCGCTGTGGCTGGGTTTCGAGAGTGAGTTCACCAACAGTGACCGGGTAATTTGCGACTACCTCAACGGTGGTTTCAACGACCGTAACCGCACTGGTATCGGCAGAATCCCCTCCGCATGCTGCGAGAGGCATTAAAAAAAGGCCGGCAATGCCGACCGTGACTGATGTACGCATAACGATTCCTTCTGTCCTTCTTACGAGGACGTTGGTGGGAGTGAACTGCCAGGCGACCGGACTTGCGAGTTCGAGGCTCGCATTACCGTTGCGGGACAGTGCCGGAATCACACCGGACTTCGCTGAGTAGTTCACTACTGCGACTATTGCCGCAGCAGCACAGACGGTAGCACATGCCGTCAATACACGAATGTGAATGGCGACCGGGGAGGGAATTGAACCCCCGACCTAGTGTTTAGGAAACACTTGCTCTATCCAACTGAGCTACCCGGTCACTACTTTCGCTGCTTGCATTCAACCACGCCCTCCTCACTACGCTCGCCTTCACCACTGAGGAGCCACATGACTGAAGCACCACGACTCACCCATAAATACGGCACGATCGACAAGGACTACGCACTCCATCTGGCAACTCGCCCAGCGGAAGAAGATGGGCCCATTTATATGGTCAATCTCATGAAGTACCACGAAGTGGCGCAGTACGCGTCCGAGACTGGTCCTGATCAACCGGTATCCGGGCGAGAAGCAGATGACCGTTACAACCCTTCATCCATCCTTGGCAAACTTGGGGCCACCATCGTGTTCGTGGGTGACGTGGTGGGCAACCATGTTGGAACCGAAGACTGGGACCGCATCGCCATCGTGCGCTACCCCACCCGAAAATCATTCATCGACATGCAAAGTCGCAAAGACTTCGGCGAAAAACATGTGCACAAAGCAGCAGGAATGCAGCGCACCATCATCGTGTGTTGCCGACCGGAAGATCTGTCACTCGATGCACGTGGGCGACCAAAGAACGACGACGAACGTTACGTGATGATGGTGGTCCGTCAGACCGCCGATCGTTCTGCTGCGTTTGCCGAACTTCGAGAGGCAACGCACTTGGCCGCTGAAGGCACCATCATCGGCGATGGACGTGCCTGGGACACCGTGCAATTCGTGGCGTGTTCTTCACCCGACGAGTTACGCGAACTTGCCGACAAAACATGTGTTTCACTGTCAGGTGCGGCGTATGTCATGAGCGTTCGGGCTTCAATGGACGCAATCACCCAAGGCTGAGATGTACCTCGAAGTCAGCCGCGATGACATTCGGAATGCTCGACTTGTGCCTTCCGAGAATCCATCGGCACTTGCCGCAAACAGCATCGTGTTGCGACTGGATAGCGCGGCACTCACGTCCAACAACATCAGCTACGCGCTGAGCGGCGACCTGCTCGACTATTGGGGCTTTTTCCCCACTGAACAAGGCTGGGGTCGTCTGCCAGTCATGGGTTTTGGCACCGTAGTGCAGTCAGCCAATCCGGATGTCGCTGTGGGAAACCGGTACTTTGGATTTTTCCCCCTCGGGAGTCACCACATGGTGCACGCAACAGTTTCTCGCAGTGGTTTTATCGACTCGTCTCCGTGGCGCGAAAAACACGCCACCGTATACAAGAATTTTGACGCAGCGCAGCCGACCAATCACGACGACGCGTTGTTAATCTTCCGTGGACTGTTCCTCACATCGTTTCTCCTCGAAGACTTCCTTCGAGAGCAGGGCCACTTCGGTGCACAACAGATAGTTATCACCAGCGCTTCAAGTAAAACATCCATTGCGCTTGCACACTGCCTTCAGACATTTTCCAACCTGCGCGTTATTGGTCTCACTTCGTCGAGAAATCTTTCATTTGTGGAAAACGTTGGCGAATATGACGGCGTGGTTGCGTACGACTGCTTGGATGCAATTGAGAAAGTGCCATCCGTAGTCGTTGACATGGCTGGCAATGCCAGTGTCGTTGCCGAACTTCACAGCCTGCTCTCAGGATTCGTCATGCATTCGTCGAGTGTGGGTGCCACACACTGGGATGCACCACGTGGCACCATCCACATACCCGACCCACGACCTGAGTTTTTCTTTGCACCTTCGCAGGTTGCCAAGCGCAACAAGGATTGGGGCCGCGATGTGGTTAACCAGCGAATGACCGAAGCACTTGAGTTGTTCATCCAAGGCTCTACGCGTTGGCTCACTATTCAGCTCACCAATGGTGCCGATGCCGTGGAACGTCTCTACGGTGAGATCGTTGCAGGTCGGGTTGACCCGCGCCTCGGCCACATCGTTTCGTTCAACAGCATCTGAATCGCTACTTCAGTATCGACGACGGCGAGCCACCGGCACTAGTACGGCAGCGTGTAGCTGTTTTCAAACTCATCTTGCAATACGGTGGCAATTGATGCTGTGGTATCCACCACGAGTTCTTCGGTGAGCACTCGAGTGCGATACGACCAACCTTCTGGGAGCGCCAGTCGTTTGCCAAGCGTAAGTAGCGACTCCTCCGTCATGGTCACGTCAACGCCCATACACAGCGCTTGCATGACGTACACCTTGCCGTCTGGGCCCACCAACTCATACACCGATTTGCCGGCATCCCAGTAGAACACCGCACCGCGATTCACCTTGTTTTCGGTGTATGGGCCACCACCGAGTTTGTCGCCAAGCGCCAAGGTGGCGATACGACGAAACATGATTCCACCGATTTCGCGCAACACGGGCTCAACCGGCGCAACCTTCGTACCCAAACCGTCCAGTACCCACTTCCGCGGGCCATTCAGTTTCACAAAAACTGCCCCGAATTCTTGGGCGAGCGCTTTTGCATCGAGTCGCTCCCACAACTCCTGGGGGCAGTCGTTCAACATCTGCGTGCCGTAGACCTCTGCATGCAAGCCATCGTCACGCAGGAAGATGGGTAGCACCTCGCCGTAGCGCACTCCGCGCATGTGATCAATGAGACGACTTGAAACTGTCATGTAGATGCCTCTCCCATTGCGCCACCGTAGTAAAAATCGGCAACAATTGACGAATGGAGCGACACGAGCTGACAGTTGATGTCGCGGTAGTCGGCGCCGGGTTCGCCGGGCTCTACATGCTGCATCGAGCCCGTACTGCTGGTTTCAGTGTGCATTGCCTAGAAGCCGGAGCAGGAGTCGGTGGAACGTGGTTCTGGAATCGCTACCCCGGTGCGCGATGTGATGTGCCGAGTCTGGAGTATTCATACGAGTTTGATGAGCAACTCCAACAAGACTGGAACTGGTCAGAGAAGTATGCGACCCAACCAGAAATCCTTCGTTACATCGAACACGTTGCTCAGCGTTTCGATTTACTCCGCGACATCTCATTTAATACTCGGGTGACTTCCGCCAATTTTGATGAATCTGCATCCCGCTGGAGTGTCACTACCAACTCGGGTGAGGTGTTGCATTGTCAGTACCTGGTGATGGCGACTGGTTGCTTGTCGTCACCCAACGTGCCTAAGTTACCCAGAGAAGCAGAGTTCGGTGGCAAGGTGTACCACACTGGCAATTGGCCCAGGGAGGGTGTTGATTTCACCGGACAGCGAGTTGCCGTCGTCGGCACGGGCTCATCAGGCGTGCAGTCAATCCCGATCATCGCGCAGCAAGCCCAACACCTCACCGTGTTGCAACGTACCGCCACCTACAGCGTGCCGGCACGAAATGCGCCACTTGACGCTTCCTATGTGCAAGGCGTAAAGGACAACTACCGACAGTTTCGCCAGAAGAATCGAATGACGCGCGCAGCATTAGGTGGCGATACGCCGACTGGTACTACGGGTGCCGTAGCGACTCCCGATCCGGAACGGGAAGTAATTTTTGAACAGCGATGGCAACGCGGTGGCCTGGTTTTCCAGGGTGCATTCAACGACACGCTCACCAATCGTGAGTCGAACGAACTATTCGCCGACTTTGTGCGCGGCAAGATTGCCTCAATCGTTACGGACCAATCAACGGCCCGTGCACTCATGCCAAAGAATGTCTTTGGTTGCAAGCGCCTGTGTGTTGATACTGGCTACTACGAAACGTTCAATCGCGACAACGTAAAACTCGTCGATCTCAATGAGCACCCCTTGGAGGGTTTCACTGCCAATGGATTGATGGTTGGTTCGCAGGAGCTCCCCGTCGATGCGGTGGTGTTCGCAACGGGGTTTGATGCCATGACCGGTGCCCTCAACAAAATTGATATCACAGGTCGCAACGGTCAAACCCTGCGCGACGCGTGGTCGGCTGGGCCGGTCAACTTTCTCGGTTTGGGTGTCAACGGTTTTCCAAATCTCTTCACCATTACCGGGCCTGGCAGCCCGTCCGTGCTCACCAACATGTTGGTGTCGATACAGCACCACGTGGAGTGGATCACCGAATGCTTTTCATATCTGCGCAAACAGCAACACAAGACGATTGAAGTCACGCAAGGCGCACAAGAGGCCTGGGTGCAACACGTCAACTCGATCGCTGGCGCGACGCTGTATCAGTCATGCAATTCGTGGTACCTCGGTGCAAACGTCCCAGGAAAACCGCGTCTTTTCATGCCGCTGCCGGGGTTTCCGAGTTATGTCGAAAAGTGCTCACAGGTGGCCGCAACGAACTATGAGGGATTTTCACTCAATCGGTAGTGTCGCATCATGACCATCGCTGAGCGGCCGTCGCCCAATCCATTTCTGGCAGGCAATCTCGCACCGGTGCAGGGGGAGATCACTATTACCGATCTTGCAGTTACAGGCACCATCCCCACTGAATTGCACGGTCGCTACCTGCGCAACGGACCGAACCCGATTGGCGCCGTCAACGAGGCGAAGTACCACTGGTTCACGGGTCACGGCATGGTGCATGGCATTCGGCTGCGTGACGGCAAAGCCGAGTGGTATCGAAACCGTTGGGTGCGCAACCCAGAGGTGTCTCGTGCGCTGAACGAGGAAGCCAAACCGTCTGACTGGCCGGCGAAGCATCCAACGTTCGCAGCGAACACGAATGTGATCGGCCACGCAGGAAAGACCTTCGCAATCGTGGAGGCTGGTTCACCTCCCGTTGAATTGTCCTATGACTTGGAAACGGTGAAGATTTCCAATCTCGACGGCACCTTGCCGCATGCTTTTTCCGCGCACCCCAAGCACGACCCGCAAACAGGTGAAATGCATGTGATGGCGTACTACTGGGGGTGGGGCAACAAGGTGCAATACCTGGTGGTCGGCGTCGATGGTCGCGTGCGTCGCACAGTTGACATCGACACGCAGGGTGGACCCATGTTGCACGATCTCGCCATCACCGAAAAATATGCGCTGGTGTTTGACTTGCCGTGCGTCTTCAATCTTGATGCGGCCATGAAGGGTGCGGGTCTGCCCTACTACTGGGACCACGATTACAACGCACGTATCGGTTTCTTGCCGCGTACCAACGAAAAAGCTACGAGTGCCGACGTGAAGTGGGTATCGATTGACCCGTGCTACATCTTCCACCCGATGAATGCCTACGACGACGGTGACGAAGTGGTGCTTGATGCCGCGCGACATCCGCGCATGTTTGATCGCGAACAACGCGGGCCCAGCGAGGGCAACC
>JBEDEI010000117.1:0-5818 GCA_041175765.1 Actinomycetota bacterium
CCACTACCCAGTTCGGGTGCGGTGTGTTGTCGTCCCCACAGAAAGCCCCCACAATGTCTGACTCCATTGGTCTCTACCTCAACGACATCGGTAAAGTTCCCCTGCTCAATGCCGAGGATGAGCGCACGCTCTCCAAAGCCATCGAAGCAGGTCGTGCCGCGGACGTGAAGTGGGCCAAGGGTCAGCGTGGTGCAGCCTTGCGCAAAGATATGCGCGACGCCAAGCGTGCCAAGGATCGTTTCATTCGCGCCAACTTGCGACTCGTCGTGTCCATTGCTCGCCGCTACCCCTTGCCACAGGGCATGGACTTGCTGGACCTCATTCAGGAAGGCAACCTCGGTCTCGAGCACGCCGTCGACAAGTTCGACTGGCGCCGTGGCTTTAAATTCTCGACCTACGCCACGTTCTGGATTCGCCAGGCAATCGGTCGTGCGCTGGACCAGAAGGCGAGCCTCATTCGCATCCCCGGTGATCGTTCCGCAAACTTGCGCGCCGCTTTGCGCCAGGGTTCGGGTGACGCCGAAGGTTTGACGGCCGAGAACGCCGAACTGCACCGCCTCACCACACCGGTATCGCTCGATAAACCAATCGGTGACGACGGTGATGCCACACTCGGCGACCTCGTACCCAATCACGACATGAGCCCGGAAGAAGCCGTTATGTCGCGCGCTTCCGACGACATGTTGAACAAGTTGCTCGACACGCTCGACCCTCGCGCACGTTATGCCGTCGAGGCCCGCTTTGGCCTCTTTGGTGGCGAGCGCAAGAGCTTCCGTGAAGTGGGCGAAGAACTGGGTGTCACTGCCGAAGCTGCTCGCCGTTTGGTGAGCCGTGCGGTGGAGTCGCTACAAGAAGACGCCCCCGACTACTTGACGGTCTAACTGCAGGCGCAGTCACCGGCGCATCAGTTCTACACCTCCCTAGCCTGAAAGGCGAGGTAGATATGCCACGAAACTGGACGAAAACCACCTGGCAGACATTGCCTGCTGCCCAGCAACCCGAATGGCCCGACACTGCTGCGCTTGATCAAGCGCTGAAACAGATCGAGTCGTATCCCCCGCTGGTGTTTGCCGGTGAGGCACGCACACTGATGGCGTCTCTGGGTCAGGTGGCCAACGGCAACGCGTTCTTGCTACAGGCAGGCGACTGTGCGGAGAGCTTTGAGGAGTTCACCGCCGTGAACATTCGCGAGAAATTGCGCGTGATCCTGCAGATGGCCGTGGTGCTCACCTATTCGATGGGTGTGCCCGTGGTGAAAGTTGGTCGAATCGCCGGGCAATTTGCCAAGCCTCGCTCATCCAACACCGAAAAAGTTGGCTCGCGCGAGTTGCTCTCATTCCGTGGACACATGGTCAATGACCCTGCAGCCCACGACGAAGCGCGAATTCCCAACCCGCAACGGCTCGTGCAGGCCTACCATCAGTCGGCGAGCACGCTCAACTTGTTGCGTGCCTTCACCAAGGGTGGATTCGCTGATTTGAGTCGCGTGAACGCCTGGAACCAGGAGTTCGTCGCCACGAGCGCGGAAGGTCAGCGTTATCAGCAAATGGCAACGGAGATCGAACGTGCGCTCGCCTTCATGCGCGCATGTGGAGTGGACACCGAAAGCCATAGTGCATTGCACGAAGTTGACGTGTACACATCACACGAAGCACTCATTCTCGGTTACGAAGAAGCACTCACGCGACAAGACTCACTCACCGGCGGCTGGTACGACTGCTCGGCACACATGTTGTGGATTGGCGAGCGCACTCGTCAGCTTGATGGTGCGCATATCGAGTTCCTTCGCGGTGTTGGCAACCCCATTGGAGTAAAGATTGGCCCCAACACCACTGCCGACTATGTGCTTTCCCTTTGCGAAACGCTCAACCCCAACCGTGTACCTGGTCGTTTGACACTGATCACTCGTATGGGTGCCGACAAGATTGACGACTCGCTCCGACCGCTCTTGCGTGCGGTGCGCGAATCCGGACACCCGGTGGTGTGGATTTGTGATCCGATGCATGCCAACACCTTCACTGCCGACAACGGCCGCAAGACCCGCCACTTTGATGAAATTCTGCGAGAGATCGTGGGCTTCGTTGCCGCGCATCGTGCAGAAAACACCTGGCCTGGTGGCATTCACATCGAACTCACCGGCGAAAATGTCACCGAGTGTTTGGGTGGCGTTGAAGGTGTTTCCCAAGGCGACCTCGATACACGGTACGAAACCGTGTGCGACCCACGCTTGAATGCCCGTCAATCGATTGACTTGGCGTTCCGTGTTGCTGATCTCGTGCGCTCCAGCAACTAGCGTCGCACGCGATGCGCGCGTTTGATCTGCTGAGTACGTGGCCCATCGAACAGATTTCTGCAGTGGTCATCGACCGCGCCGGCGAATTCCATATTCACGGTGATGACGCACACGAGTACCGATTGGCGTCGGTCAGCAAAGTAATAACAGCGTGGGCCGCGCTGGTGGCCTGCGAAGAAGGCACGCTCGCGCTCGATGAGCCGATCGGGCAGGAAGGCTGCACGCTTCGCCACCTCCTTGCACACGCTGGTGGCTACCCCTTCGACGAAGTGGCACCGGTCGACACACCAGGTATGCGCAGGATCTATTCGAATACGGGATACGACATGATTGCCGCGCGGTTGGCAACGGCAAGTGACATGCCGTTTTGGGACTATGTCGATGGCGCAGTGTTTTTGCCACTCGGCATCGTGGCTGGCCCACAATCGGGGTCGGCAGCCAAAGATGCGCGACTCGACATCGTGAACCTGTCGTTGTTTTTGGCCGAGATTCGCCGCCCACGACTGATTGCCCGCGACACATTCGTCGAAGCAGTAACCGCACAATTCAGCGAGTTGGAAGGCATCGTGCCGGGTGTTGGCCGCTTCGACCCGTGCCCATGGGGGCTGGGGCCCGAGATTCGCGGCAACAAACATCCGCATTGGACGTCGCCGCAACACTCACCGTTGACCTATGGACACTTCGGTGGCAGCGGCACATTCGTATGGGTCGACCCGATTGCCGACGTGGCATGCGCAGTGCTGACCAATCGTGAATTTGATCAGTGGGCACTCGCCCACTGGCCGGAATTCTCTACCGCGGTGTTACGAGAACTTGCGCGTTAGCTGAGGCGCTCCACAATCATCGCCATGCCTTGGCCTCCGCCAACACACATCGATTCCATGCCGACGGTTTTGCCGGTGTTCTGCAATCCGTTGAGCAGCGTGGTCATGATGCGCGCGCCAGTCATTCCGAACGGGTGACCGAGCGCGATTGCACCACCGTGCACGTTGAGTTTGTCGTAGTCGATTCCCAGATGTTTGGCAGACGGAATCACTTGCGCGGCAAATGCCTCGTTGATTTCGACGAGGTCGATGTCGTTGATGGTCATGCCCGCACGCTTCATCGCCTGACGACACGCCTCGATTGGCCCGAGACCCATGATTTCCGGATTCAAGCCCGACACGCCCGATGAAACGATTCGTGCCAATGGTGTGATGCCGAGTTTCTTTGCCTTCTCTGCGCTCATCACCATGACTGCTGCTGCACCGTCGTTCAACGGGCATGCATTGCCAGCGGTGATCTGTCCGTCGGGACGAAACGCCGGCTTCAATCCTGCAAGACCTTCCACCGTGGTGCCGTCGCGCGGGCCATCGTCTTTGCTCACGACGGTGCCGTTGGGCAGCGTGAGCGGAGTGATCTCGCGTTCAAAGAAACCGTTTTTCTGATTGGCGACCGCGCGTTGTTGCGAGCGCGCACCCCATTCGTCCATCTCTTGACGCGTGACGCCCTCGATCTCGCGCACGTTCTCGGCCGTTTGACCCATCGCGATGTAGTAGTCGGGCAGGCCCTGTGGTGGTGTCCATGTTGGTTGACCACCTGCAGCGCGAGCCTTGGTGCGCTCACCGGATGGCTTGAAGATGGCGTTTGGTGCGGTGTCACTGGCACCACTTGCGTAACGGCTGACGGTCTCTACGCCCGCAGCGATGAAGCAGTCACCTTCGCCTGCCTTGATCGCGTGTGCGGCCATGCGAATGGTCTGCAAACTTGACGAGCAGTAGCGGTTGACGGTGACGCCAGGAACATCGTCGAGACCAGCAAGAATTGCGGCCACGCGTGCAATGTTGAAGCCGCCTTCGCCAGCAGGCTGACCGATGCCCAGCATCAAGTCTTCGACGTCGCTGGCCTTCACTTGTGGCACCTTGGCCATGAGCGCACGAAGAATCTGAGCAGTCATATCGTCGGGGCGCAACTCGACGAGCGACCCCTTATTGGCGCGACCAATTGGGCTACGGGCGGTGGCGACGATGACTGCTTCAGACATGTTGTGAACCTTTCGGGGTGACGAGCATTCGTTGATGTTCGCAACCGGGTACGGCGAACGAACTCGTGCCACGGTACCATTCGGACATGCAGTTGACCCCCTTGGACGTTGACACCATTGACCTTTCTGACCCGGAATTCTGGGTTGCGCCCCGCGAGTACCGCGAATCGGCGTTTTGGTCGCTACGGCGCGAGGCGCCCATCAAGTTTTTCAAGGAAATGCCGCTCATCAACTTCCCCGTCGGGCCGGGTTACTACGCGCTCACCAAGCACGAGCACATCTGGGCGGTGAGCCGCAACCCCGAAGTGTGGTGCAGCGGTCAGGGTTCCAACATCACCACGCTGACACCCGAATTGAACGAATTCTTTGGATCGATGATTGCGATGGACGACCCCAAGCACTTCCGTTTACGTTCAATCGTGTCGAAAGGTTTCACTCCGAAGGAAATCACGCGAGTGGAAGAGTACGTGAAGGATAAAGCGCGCACACTCGTGGACGATGTGCTTGAGCAGCACGGCGACGACGAGTTCGACTTCGTCGAGGCGTTAGCAGCACCATTCCCGCTGGAGATCATCTGCGACATGATGGGCATTCCGCGTAGCGACGCCAAACAGATTCTTGATTGGACGAATGTGATTTTGGGCGCTGGCGACCCCGACTTTGGCGGCACCCTCGACAACTTGATGAAAGTTGCGCTCGAGATCTTCAGTTACGCCCAACAATTGGGTGAGTCGCGCCTAAAGAAGCCACTCGATGACCTTACGTCGGTGATGATGCATGCCGAAGTGGATGGCCAGCGCATGACGAGCCAGGAGTTCGGCAGTTTCTTCATCTTGCTGGTGGTGGCAGGAAATGAAACCACTCGCAATGCCATCAGCCACGGGATGCTTGAACTCACACGCCGCGCCGATCAGCAGCGCGTATGGTTCAACGACTTTGAAACCCATACTCGCACTGCAGTGGAAGAAATCGTTCGCTGGGCCTCACCCGTCATTCACTTCCGTCGTACCGCCACGAGGGATACCGAGCTCGGTGGGGTTGCGATGCCGGCTGGCACCAAAGTGGTGATGTGGTACAATTCGGGCAATCGCGACGAGAACTTGTTTGCTGACCCGTATCGTTTCGATGTGACGCGCCAGATTCAGCCCGCGCAAATCGGATTCGGTGCCGGTGGCCCACACTTCTGTTTGGGTGCCAACTTGGCTCGCCGCGAGATTGCAGTGATGTTCGACGAGATACGTCGTCGTCTGCCCTACCTGCACATCACCGGTGAACCGGCGTATTTGCGCAGCAACTTCATCAACGGCATCAAGCGCATGCCGTGCCGCGTCAAGTAATCGGCCCGAGAATCGCGCGGTCGAGCAAGGCGCGCACCAGCCTGATCGGCTCGTCGCTACGCGCATTGGCCACCATGTACTCGCGTTCGCGGCGCCACGCGTTGGCTGCATCTTCGCGTTGCATGGCGCGCAACTTGTCGAGCCGCTCTGCGAACTGCTCGTAAG
>JBEDEI010000118.1:0-3660 GCA_041175765.1 Actinomycetota bacterium
GTCTTCCATCACCGCAGCGACGGTTTCGCCGTACTTTCGCCGCCGATCACACAGCGTCTGTCGGCGGGCAACGAGGGTTGCCAGCCGTGCAGGGTCTACGTCGACACCCTCCAGCACGCCACGCATGTCGTCGGCAACGTCACTCGTCAACGATTGCAGTTCTCGAATTCGCTCGACGTGTGCCCGCATCACCTCGCTGCGACCTAGCGCCGCTGCAGCTGCACTCATCCGGTCAAGTGCACCGTCGTCGCTCGTGAGTGCTTCGATTGCCTGTGCCAACGCCTCGCGATGCGATTCGGCATCCTGGAGCAGGTCGATTGCTCGTTCCAATTCGGCATCTTCATCGGCGTTTTCCAGGTTGGCGGCAGAAATCTCCTCCACTTGAAAGCGCAGTAGGTCGATTTCGCGTGCTCTGGCGCGTTCGTCGCCACCCATCGTGGCGAGTGCTGCATCAATCTCCGTGAGCGCGGCTCGCGCAGTACGCAAACCGCCGAGATCAATTTCGCCGAAGGCATCGAGGGCAGCTCGTTGCGCAGCGGCACCGAGCAGGCTTTGGTGTTCATGTTGCCCATGCAGGTCGACGAGATCGGCGCCCAACTCGCTGAGGTTGTTCACCGTGGCCAAGCGTCCGTCCACATACGCGCGCGAGCGACCCTCACGGGGCACCACCCGACACAACACTTTTTCGTTACCGTCGCGGGCGACGAAGCGACCCTCCACCCGCAGTTCGTCGGCGCCGGGACGAACCATTGCGGCATCGGCGCGCTGCCCCATCAACAGGTTGATGGCTTCGACGATCATTGTTTTGCCCGCTCCGGTTTCACCGGTGAGCACCGAGAGACCTTCTTGCAACACGATGGTGGCGTTATCAATCACACCGAAGTTTTCGATGTGCAATTCAACGAGCACGCTTACTCCGACAGGCCGAATTTTGTGCGCAAAATCTGGTGGAACTTCGGTGCAGCAAAGCGCACGAATCGCGCAGTGCACAAGTCGGGCGTGAAGGAGACCACATCATCAACACCCAGGCTTGCCACACGTCGCCCGTCGATGCTCAAATCCACGGGTCGCGTGCCTGCCACCGTCATCGCCAAATGCTCCTCTGGACCAAGCACCAAGGAGCGGTCAAAGTTCATGTGTGGTGATACGGGTGTCACGATGATTGCACGGTGGCGCGGCGACACCACGGGGCCGCGTGCCGACATGGAGTAGGCCGTAGACCCGGTGGGTGTTGCCACGATGACCCCGTCAGCCGAGTAACGCTCGAACAGTTCGTAGTTGACCGTGACGTCGATCCATACGGTGTGGCCGGATTGATGCTTTTCTAACACTGCTTCATTGAGTGCACGCCAGACCATTTGCGGTTGGTCTTTCTTTGCCACCGTGACCTGCAGGAGCATCCGTTCATCGACGATGTAGTCCTTCCCCGCTGCGCCGCCGAGCACCGTGTTGACAGCATCGATTGCGGTTGCCACATTCACCTCGGTCAGATACCCCAGCACCCCGACATTGACCCCCAAGATGGGAACCGGCGCCCCATTCAGCATGCTCACGGCACGCAACACCGTGCCGTCTCCACCCAGCACCACGACGAGATCTGCGTCGCTGGCATCCAGATCGGTGGGAATATCGGTGAGTGAATGTGCCTTTGCATCTTCACCACACATCCACAGTGCGTGACCTGATGCGCGCAACGCCTCATGCAGTTTCGCCAGCAACGGGGCCACCTCGCTGCGGGTGTGGTGGGCCACCACCATCACATTGGCCATATCGCTAAGGCTATTGAGCCCGCTGTTGTACTCGGGCACGCAGCCAGTGCTCGCGATTCCCTGCCGGCCCAGGCACCGCCGACTCCACCTCACCTATCACCGTGGCGCCCTGGCGCTCCAGCGTTGTGCGCACGGTGTCGATACATCGGCGGCGAATCGCTTCATCGGCAATGACCCCGGCACCCTTGTCCACTTCGTGCTTTAGAGCCTCGAATTGCGGTTTGACCAGTACCAGTAACTCGCCACCCGGGCGGGTCGCTGCCACCAAACTGTCGACCACGAGCGTGAGCGAGATAAACGACAAGTCGGCAACGACCACATCGCAATCCCCGCGTAAATCGCCACTGCGTACCATCGCGCCAATGTCGCGCGCATTTACTTCGTCACGCACGTCCACCCGCGCATCGTTGGCGATCTTCGGATGCAACAAACCGCGCCCCACATCGCAGGCGATCACTCGTCGTGCGCCACGTTGCAGAAGACAATCCACGAAACCCCCGGTGGATGCTCCCGCATCCAACACACATGCACCCTCAATAGCGAGTGGTTCACCAGATTGGGCAAACCACGTCAGCGCCGCTTCGAGTTTCAAGCCACCACGGCTCACGAACTGCTCCACAGGCAACACCATGAGTTGATCTGCGCTTCCCACTTGTCGTGCGGCATTCAACACCGGTGAGCCATTCACCGTCACGCGATGCTGCGCTATGAGTTGCTGTGCCTCACTGATGTCTCGCGCCAGACCGCCAGCGACGAGTGATCGATCGATGCGCTGTTGTTGTGCCACTCGTTCGCAGACCTACTACGCGCGCTCGAAAGGAGGAGATGACACCCCGTCCAGCACATGGTCAGCCAGTGCGGCAAGGTTGGCAAACACTCCATCGGGCGCCACCGTGCGCTCATCAGGGTTCTCGCTCACACCCGACAGCATGAGTCCGAACTTGGCGCCAACCAGACGTGCAAATGCACCGTCGGTGGAGTCGCGGTCACCGGCCATCCACGCCACACGAAGGTCGTCCAGGCCTAACCGCTGTCGAACCAATTGCCCCATCGGCGCAAATGGCTTACCCGCAACGATCGGGCGCACACCACCGGCTTTGGCAATCGCTGCCAAAATTGCGCCACCACCGGGAATGAGACCCGCAGGTGTTGGATACGTCGGATCATCATTGGTGGCCACCAAACGTGCGCCGGCCAGGATCGGGGTTACCGCACGCGTCAAACCTCGGTAGTTGAAACTCGAGTGATAACCGACCATCACCGTGTCGACATTGACGGCACGAGCAGCGAACTCTGCATCGGTAATGTCGTCATCGGTGCGTGCCACCACCACCGCGCCCATCTGCGTGACTGCTTCCACGATTCCCGGTCCACCCGCCACCAACACACGTTCACCGCGAGCCAACAACAACGCTGCGGCCTGAGCACTCGTGCACACATCCCCGCTCGCGGGTACGCCGATCTTTGCAAGCGCGGCTTCCTGCGTGGCAACGGTTGCCGACGAATTGTTCGTGACGAACAACACCCGATGGTTTGCGGCACGAAATCGGGCAATGGCTTCCACCGAGCCTGCGATGGGTTGGTGCATCAACCACACCACTCCGTCAAGGTCGCACAGAATCGGTGTTTTCACAACATTCCCGACGCTAGTTGGCAGAATCTCGGAGATTGGCGAATACGCCCGGTTCGTGCGAACCTAGACCGTGCCCATCTTCAGCCCGTTTCGCGCATTGCGCTACACATCCTCTAACCACTTAGCGCAAGTGTCTGCTCCGCCGTACGACGTACTGAGTGCTGCCGATCGCGCCGCGCTCGCCGCACAACACGAACACAATGTGGTGAATGTGGATCTGCCCGTCGGAAGCGACCCATACGCGACCGCTGCGAATAC
>JBEDEI010000119.1:0-7905 GCA_041175765.1 Actinomycetota bacterium
CAAAATCCTCCCGACTTTGCCACATATCAAGTGCGTATCGCACAGGCGCGTGAGTTGGTACGGCAAGCAATCGCTTTGGTTGGTGGCTGATTACGTTTACGCGCGTGCTTTGCGCAACAATTCGGCAAGTTCGGCCAAATCTTGGCGAAGAGTGATGGCGTAACGCGCCTGTTCGTTGGCGATTCGCACTTGGTTGGCACGTAGTTCGGTGACGGTTTCGGCACTGGCAGCATCGGCCGTTGTGGCCAGTCGCTCGAGTTCGCTGTCAATTTCGTGGAGTTGATTGGTGAGTTCGGTGGTGATCTGAACGACTCGTGCATCAGTACCGACAAGACGGTCCTCGAGCGACTGCAAAGTACCGCGAAGCACTGCGATGTCGGAACTGCGCTGGTCCACTTCGCTGCGCAATGCGACTATCTCTTGCTGGACGGTGAGGAGTGAAGCCTCGACTGATTTCCACTTGCGACCAAACATCAGTGTGCCGACGTCATTCGTCTAGACCCAGGCTTTTCGGTGCGGGTTGTGTGACGGTAGAGTGAAGACATCCGACGCGGGGTAGAGCAGTCCGGTAGCTCGTCAGGCTCATAACCTGAAGGTCGCAGGTTCAAATCCTGCCCCCGCCACCAGTCATTGTTTGTCAACACGGCGATCTTGCGGCAACATACGGCGGCGGTGCCAGCGCACACGAAATGGCGCAACAGCAAGGCGCGAAGTCAACCCGATAAGGGCAGTGAAGATGAGCGCTCGAACGAACACCGACAGCGAGCCCAACGCAGGACCAAGAACGATGGTGAACCCGAGTGCGAGTGGATACACCCACGCGACTTCCGATAGAAAACTTCCCAACTTGGTCCGGTGTGGTGCAACTTGGGCCTGAGCAGTGAAAAACTCTTCGCCACCCGCGGTCACTGTCACTCTCTCGGCACTGATGAGATCGTCAGACTTTGCAAGAACGATGTTGCGCTCAGTGGAGCGTTCCCACTGTCGTAAATGAATCGCGTCAATGAAGCGAAAAATGATGTGGTACTCGTCGGAATCCTTGCCTGGATGCAGCATCGTGGCGCCCAAGCAACCAGGAAATGATTGCACCGTCTTCAACATTTCCTCGGACCATGACGTGAACTGTGCCGAGCAGCCCGGCTTCACGGTTCGAGCGATGGTGACGGTCACAGCGCCCGGCGCGATTCGTGGCAGTTTCTCGGTGTCAAAGGAACCGGTGAGTTCAGGCACGAATTCAGAGTAGTTCTCGTGTGCTCCGTAAGAGAGCTACATCCGATTGAGCAGATTTATGGTGCACACCTCACCTCGTAGAATGGCAGTATTCACGCAACAAGTTGCTTCGCATGAGCGCATCAATCCTTGACACTGGCATCAAAGTGGTGCGCAATGTGGGGGGATTCACGGTAGGTCGTGGGTCGCTCGACCAACTGTCGAAATTCGTGGAAGTTCGTCGAAACGAGGTAGGCGCCAACAGTCAAGTGGTGTATCTCGTTGACTCATACTTCACGCAACACTCTGAGTTCATCAGCCGACTTGGCGTACGCGATGGGGATGTGGTGCAGTTTGTCGACGCCACTCATGAACCAACCACCGATGGTATTGATGCAATCACCGATCAGATACGCAAAAAAGTTTCCGGGCTGCCGGCCACGATCGTGGGTGTTGGTGGTGGCACTGCCATGGATACCGCAAAAGCCGTTGCGAACTTGCTCACCAATCGTGGGGCGGCTGCCGACTACCAAGGCTGGGATCTCGTGAAAGTTCCAGGAGTACACAAAATCGCAGTTCCAACTATTTCTGGGACGGGTTCTGAGGCAACACGCACATGTGTGATGACGAACACAAAGTCGGGTCTCAAGCTGGGGATGAACAGTGACTACACCGTGTTTGATCAAATGGTACTTGATCCCGACCTCACGGCCACTGTGCCACGTAACCAGTATTTCTATACAGGCATGGATGCCTACATCCACTGCATTGAGGCATTGGCAGGTTCGTATCGCAACGCCGTAGGTGACGCGTACTCACGCGAAACGGTGAACCTTTGCCGGCAGGTCTTTTTGGCCGAAGACATGATGAGCGTGGAGGCACGCGAGCAGTTGATGGTGGCGTCGTACCTCGGTGGGTGTGCCATTGCCACGAGTTATGTCGGTGTGGTGCACCCGTTTTCCGCAGGGCTCAGTGTGGTACTTGGTCTGCACCACTGCATTGCCAATTGCATTGCTCTCAACGCACTGGCGGAGTTCTATCCAGTCGAGCATGCAGAGTTTCGTCTGATGCTCGAGAAGCAGGGAGTGTCATTGCCCGCTGGAGTGTGTGCAAACCTGACCGATGATGAGTACAAGCGGCTCGTAGCCGCAACCGTTGTCCATGCCAAGCCGCTGACGAATGCGCTTGGTGAGAACTTCCGTGAGGTCCTTACTGATGAGCGAGTCATCGAAATATTCCGGAGGATGTGACCATGCCGGGATATCACAAGTACGTTTTTGATTCGCTGAAACGGGTCTTTGTGGGTCGGTTTGATGAAATGTATCAGGCGGAGAACAACGAAGGCTTTGACGCATGGAATCAGGATGACTTGCAAAGTCGAGTTGACGTAGCAATCTGTAATCAAATATTGAGTGGACGCGTTTATGAAGCCATCCTTGACCTCGGTTGCGGCAAGGGTGCGCTGACTGCTCACTTAGCACAGTTTGCACATCGAGTTATTGGAACGGATATCTCACCTACTGCCATTGATATTGCTGGTCGTCGCTACCCGAAGATTCAGTTTGAAGTATTGGATGTATCCAATTCGGAGTTGTTGAGCAATTTTCTGCAGAGAGAGCTTTATGACTCGGGTGGTCCCCACTTAATCGTGATATCGCAAGTGCTGTCTTACTTGGAGACATGGAAGGAATTGCTGGCAAATATTGCAAAGACTCCAACGGAGGTTCTGATTGTCCTTTACGTCCCGGAAGAGCCCATTGGTTTTGTCAAAACATCCGAAGATTTACAAAACGTTCTCGCAGAGTATTTTGATGAGCTTTCCACATTCGAAACAGCAGATCGACAGTTTGTAAAGCACTTTCGTTCTCGAAATATGGTTGGGATTTAACCATGCCGGGGTTCGAGGTCATTGGCGCAGAGGAACAAGCAGAAATCAATGACATCTTTGCGCGCGGTGGGGTGCTTTTTCGTCACGGGTTTGACGCCATGCGCAACAACTGTTTCAAAGTAAAGGAATTTGAAGCTGCGTTTGCGGCGTACATGGGCGTACCCCATGCACTTGCCGTTACCTCGGGGACTGCCGCATTGCGTGTCGCGCTCGCGGTTCTTGACCTGCAGCCTGGTGACGAAGTCATTACGCAGAGCTTCACATTTGTTGCAACTGCTGAAGCGATCATCGAAGCTCGCGCCGTACCGGTGTGCTGTGAGGTGGATGGCACATTGAACATGGATCCAGAAGATTTGAAGCGTCGTATCACACCGCGAACTCGAGCAGTCATTGCGGTGCACATGTTGGGTACACCAGCCCACTTGCGAGAGATCTCCGCAATTTGCGCACAGCACAATGTGGTGCTCATTGAGGATGCTGCATGGGGTTGTGGTGGCTCGCTGGACGGCAAAGCGTTGGGTACCTGGGGTCGCATGGGCACGTTTAGTTTTGACTTCGCCAAGACAATGACCACTGGCGAAGGTGGAATGATTGTGTTCCACGACCGAGTGGACTACGAACGTGCTGCGGCTTGGCATGACCATGGCCATGAGAACAATCCCAAGGTGCCGCGTTGGGAAGACACACGTGCGGGAAGTGGCTTCAATTATCGAATGACAGAACTACAAGGTGCCGTTGGGTTGGTGCAGCTACGCAAGCTTGCCGACGTGGTGAAACGCCAACAAACCAATCGGGATGCCATGTGGCGCGCGATACATGATTTGCCGGGTGTGATTGCCCGTGTCGTTCCCGATGGATCCATCGAAACTGCAGATGCGTTGGTGTTCGAGACGAACTCTCCGCAGATGGCACGCGAGATGCGTGCACAGTTGGTGGCGGGTGGACTATCAACCAAGATTCTTCCTGAAGCCGTGACCTGGCATTTTGCTGGAACATGGACGCACATGCCAGAACTCGTGGCACACCATGGCGACCTCGCAACTTCTTTTCCTGCAACTGCCGAGCGGCTGGCACGTTGTGTATCGCTCCCCGTCACGGTGAAAATGGATGAGGCCGTACCCGCCAAGATACGGGCAGCCATTTCATCAGTCGTAGCCTGAATATCATGCCTTCCAGCACGTTGGTGTCGGTAGTTGTAGCCGCCCACAATGAAGAGCGATACATCGGCAGATGCGTTCGGTCGTTGCTCGCTCAGCGCTTTCCGCGCGACAAGTTCGACGTGATTGTGGTTGACGACGGTAGTACCGATCGCACAGCAGCGATTCTTGAAACCTTTGGCGACAACATCACGGTGCTGCGCAACACGGAGAACCTTGGCCTACCAGCAAGTGTCAATCGCGCAATCACCACAACACATTCGAAGTTCATCGTGCGCGTGGATGCAGATGACTATGTCAATGCGTCGTTCCTCGAAGTGTTGTACCTCTATCTCGCAGAAAATTCCCAGTTTGATGCGGTTGCCTGCGATTATCTCTTGGTAGATGACCGCGAGGAAGTGCTTGGTCGTGGCGATGCGATGAAAGAGCCGATCGCCTGCGGAATCATGTTTCGTACCGAGCAGCTCATTGATATTGGTTTGTACGATGAGTCGTTCTTGCGCCACGAGGACCGTGACCTGCGCCTGCGATTCTTGGACCGATACAGCATCGAGCACATACCGCTTCCGCTGTATCGATACCGTCGTCACGACGAAAACATCACCAACGATGCTGCCGAGATGGCCCACCACGAGCGTCGCCTTCGTGCCAAACACCAAGGTCGTTCGTCATGAGTGCGCCAAGCATCCAGTTGGGTCGACTACGGATTGACGCCAACAGCCAGCCCTACGTAATTGCTGAAATCGGTGTGAATCATGAGGGCTCGCTGGACACCGCCAAACGTCTGATTGAGCTGGCCAAACAGGGCGGAGCAGATGCCGCAAAGTTTCAGACCTATAAAGCAGAGTCGTTGGCATCCCGACACTCACCCGCATATTGGGATACCACGAAAGAAGCAACCCTCAGCCAATACGAATTGTTCAAGAAGTACGACGCTTTTGGGCCAGACGAATATCGAAAGTTGGCAGAGCATTGTGCACATGTCGGTATCGAGTTCATCTCCACGCCATTTGATGACGATGCCGTGGACATGTTGGCACCACTCGTGGCATTCTTCAAGGTTGCTTCGGCAGACCTGACCAACACACCGTTGTTGCGGCGTGTCGCACGCACAAAAAAGCCAATCGTGCTGTCGGTCGGCGCGTCGACCGTCGAAGAAATTGATGGCGCACTTGCCACCCTCCGCTCGGCCGGGGCGAAAAGTATTGCACTTCTGCACTGCATTTTGAATTATCCGACGGCTGACGAAAACGCGAACTTGCGCATGATCGAGGATCTCGCCACGCGTTACCCGGATTGTGTCATCGGATACTCAGACCACACCACGCCCAAACCGGGGCTTCCATCACTCGTCGCGGCATGGTTGTTGGGTGCGGTGATTCTGGAGAAACACTTCACTCACGACACATCCCTACCGGGCAACGATCACTATCACGCTATGACGGCTGACGACGTTCAGGCATTTCGGCAGGAAGTTGCACGAATATCGCCACTTCTCGGTATAAAGACAAAACAGCCGCTGGCCAGCGAAGAGATTGCCAGACACAATGCCCGGCGCAGCATCGTGATCGTGCGCGACCTTCCGGCTGGGCACCAAATAGTCGAGAGTGACATCACCTATAAACGCCCGGGCACCGGAGTAAGCCCGTTGTCATGGGACAAAGTCATCGGCAAGGTGACTAGCCGGGCACTGAACGCTGACGATGTGCTGCAGTGGGCTGACATCGTTGACGCATGACGCGTACTACTGCGGTCATTCAGGCGCGTTTGGGTTCGCAACGCTTCCCACGAAAGATGCTGGCGTCGCTAGCTGGGCGCTCACTCCTCGAATGGGTGGTGATTCGGGTGCAGGCAACTTCGGTCATTGAACGCGTGGTAGTCGCCACCACACAAGAACCGCTGGACGATTACCTCGTGGAGGAGTGCGTACGACTCGGAGTGCAAGTTGTCCGAGGTGCAACGGATGACGTGTTGAGTCGATTCATTGAGGCAATCCAGAACGACGAGGCAGAACACGTGGTTCGCGTGTGTGCTGACAATCCCTTTATTGATGGTGGCTGCATTGATACGGCGATTCAGGAACACCTCGCTACAGCAGCCGACTACTCGTTCAACCATCGTCCATTCGGTGAGTGCAATTATGCCGATGGTTTTGGCGCAGAGGTGATCTCCCGATCGATGCTTGAGCGCCTTCACGCAATGCAACTATCTGCTTCACATCGGGAGCACGTCACCTTGGCAGTAGTTGACGGCACTGTTCCGGCGCGTGTCCATGGATGTACGGCACCCCCCGAACTTGCACGACCAGCATTGCGGTTTGACGTTGATACCCCAGCAGATCTTGCTCGACTTGAGTCTCTGGTGCATAGCGGTGCACTGCATCTTGGGTCAACTGCGAGCGATGTGATCTTGGCATCCGATCACATGGGACTCCAAAGTTGATGGTTCTCGCCTACGAACCCGAAGCACTAGGAATGGCGATTCGCCAGTCACGCGACGTGATTCCACATGCCGTTGATGTGTTGTGTGAACTCATCGAAGAAGTTACGGGTGTAATGCCGGATCGAGCGCAGGTGGAATACGTGTCGTTGTTTTGGCTCATGCACACTGCCGACCAAGTGGTGTACGAGCAGGGAGCCGGAGACACAACAACAAGGTTGATTGACATCCCCGGCCTTGCACGTGGTGGGCTTGGTGATGCCAACAGACGCTCCCGCATTATTGCCCACGTAGGTTCGCGAGACGCTGCCGTTCGCGTGACGGATCCGTATCTCAAGATTGCCTTTCGTGAAGAGGCGTCATCAGCCTTCGCCGTGCGACGGCAAATGCGCTGGGATGCAAACCTCACTCCGCAAAAGTGGTCCGTAGCAGTAAACACCGTGGCCCGAGAGCATGTTGCTCAGCGTTCCGCGGTCAAATATCGCAACGACAGCAGCAGCGCCAATACGTCAGAACGTTTATTCCATGCTTTGAGAACTCGTATTGCGCGTTCTGCCCCAATAGCGCTCGTAGAGCAGTTTCATGATCTCTCCACCTGGGCGACGAGCACCGTCGACCCAACGGTGCGGGTGTGGTACACCGCAAATGCCCATCAGAGCTCTGTCGCATTTCGGTACCGGATGCATGCCCAACGACAACACGGAACGGTTGTGGCCATTCATCAGCATGGTGGTGGCTATGGAACCGATGAACATCATCTTGGTGAAGAACACGACATCGCAATCAGCGATGTGTTTTATACCTTCGGCTGGAATCGCCCTGATTGTGGGTCGCGTGTGCGTGCGTTGGCAACTGCCATGCCAAGGAGGTCTGCGGATAGTTCACCACACGGGTATGTGCTCATGAGTTTGCCAGTGACTCAGCATGTCTATCGTTTTCAGGCTTTCCTCATGCCAAGCCACATCGTGCGTGCGGTTGAAGAGACCGTGTCGTTTGCCAATGCGTTAGAGGCAGGAGTGGATGTTCGAGTGCGATCCTCAGGCACTGATGTATTCCCGATGAATCGTCTAAATGCATCTCGAGCACGCATCACTCAGGATGATGCAGCCACTGGCCCGATCGCTGCATCGCGTGCCAAGTTGGTGATTCACAACTACGTCGGTACGTCATGGCTGGAAACGTTGGCGATGAACATTCCGACGGTGTGCTTCA
>JBEDEI010000120.1:0-8153 GCA_041175765.1 Actinomycetota bacterium
GACATTGCCGAAGAGTATTACGCGTCGTTCACGCTTGATCGTGCCGCCAAACTGCATCTCCTCATGCTCTCGGCTCAAGGTGGCGTTGAGATCGAAGAAGTTGCAGCAAAAGATCCCACAGCAATCGTCAAACTGCATGTGAATCCGATTGTGGGTATCAATGCAGCAGACGCCAAGAAGGCTGCAGCAGACGCCAAGATTCCCGCGAAAGCACAGGACGGTGTGGCCAATATTCTCGTGCAGTTGTACGAATGCTTCACCAAAGGTGACTGTGATCTTGCAGAAATCAACCCGCTCATCCTGAAACCCACTGGTGAAGTACATGCCCTCGACGCCAAAGTGAGTTTGGATGGCAACGCATTGTTCCGTCACCCAGAGTGGCAAGCATTTCGTGCCACGGAAGAGTTGGATGATCGCGAGCGCTTGGCGCGCGAGAAGGACCTGCAATACATCGGTCTTGACGGCACGGTGGGCATCATTGCCAACGGCGCCGGATTGGCGATGAGCACCCTGGATGTCGTCAATCAGGCTGGTGGACAAGCAGCAAACTTCCTGGACATTGGTGGTGGTGCAAATGCCGAGTTGATGACCTCCGCACTTGAGGTAATCAACTCAGATACCAAGGTGAAGAGTATTTTCATCAACATCTTTGGCGGAATCACCCGTGGTGAAGAAGTCGCCAAAGGAATCGTCGAAGCAATGCGCCGCGTTGAGTTGCGAGCCCCGATCGTTATCCGCCTCGATGGCACCAACGCCGAAGAAGGACGCAAGATTCTTGCGGATGCTGGAATTCCCGCCAGCAAGTTGATGTCGCAGCCAACCATGCTCGAGGCAGCGCGTGCAGCAGTGGCAATAGCAAATGGAAAGACGGTCTAGTCATGGCGATTTTTGTCAACGAACACACCAAAGTGATCGTGCAAGGTTTGACGGGCGGTCAAGGCAAGTTTCACGGCTTGCGTAACCGTGCATACGGCACACAAGTCGTTGCTGGCGTCACCCCAGGCAAAGCAGGACAAGACGTCGAAGGTATTCCCGTATTCGACACGGTTGCTGATGCGGTGAAAGCCACTGGTGCAGACGCATCGTTCGTGGCGGTGCCACCCAAGGCTGCACCAGCGGCGATCTTGGAAGCAGCCGCGGCAGGGGTTCGGTTTGTGGTGTGTATCACCGAAGGCATTCCCGCCCAAGACGAAGCGCGCGTGTATGCAACTCTGCAACGAGACTTCCCCAAGACTCGCCTGCTTGGCCCCAACTGCCCGGGCATCATCAGCCCTGGGCGTTGCAACATCGGGATTACCGCCGGGGAGATTGCCCAGCCTCCACTACCTGGTGGTAAGAACGTGGGAATTGTTTCACGATCCGGAACGCTCACGTATCAGGCTTTGTTCGAACTCAAGCAACAGGGAATTGGTGTCACTACCTGTGTTGGTATCGGTGGAGATCCGGTACCTGGAACATCATTCGTGGATTGCTTGGGCGAGTTTCAAAATGATCCCGAGACCAGTGCAATCTTGATGATTGGTGAAATCGGTGGATCCGCTGAGGAAGAAGCTGCAGATTTCATCAGGGCCAATGTCACCAAACCAATGAGTGCCTACATCGCTGGCGTGACTGCACCGGCAGGAAAAAAGATGGGTCATGCCGGAGCAATCGTGTCGGGCGGTAAGGGCACGGCACAGGGCAAAATGGATGCACTTCGCGCTGCTGGTGTCAAGATCGGTGCAAATCCAACTGAGGCAGGGCAGTTGATGGCGCAGATCATTGCCTCGCTCGGCTAGCACCTGCTGCTTCCGTAGCATTTGGTATCACCATGCGTGTTGCTGAACTCCTTGCGCGCGGTCGCACTTTGTCTTTCGAGTTCTTTCCACCGAAGACCGCTGAGGCGCAGACCCAATTAGAAAACACCCTTGCCGAACTTGCACCTCTGCAGCCCAACTTTTTCTCCGTTACATATGGCGCACTTGGGAGTACTCGAACGCGCACGCGTGACGTGGTGGTTGATCTTGCTCGCAACGGCCGAATACCCCCCGTGGCACACCTCACGTGTGTGGGGCACACTCGTGAGGAGATCAGCAATTTGCTCGGCGACTACAAGTCCGCAGGCGTGGTCAACGTGCTGGCACTCGGGGGAGATCTCCCCACTGAGCCTTCAGCAGTTGGCCCGAGTGAATTCAACTTCGCTCTCGATCTTGTGAACTTTCTGCGCGAAAACTTTGATGTCTGCATTGGTGTTGCTGCTCATCCCGAGGTGCATCCTCGATCCATTTCTCGTGACTCGGATCGCAGGCATCTCGCTGAAAAGCTTCGCAAGGCCGACTATGCAATGACACAATTCTTTTTTGATGTCGTCCACTATCGACAACTCGTGGACGAGATGAGTGCACTCGGCGTACACAAGCCGATCATCCCTGGCGTTATGCCGGTCACCAATAAGAACCAGATCGTCAAGATGGCACAGATGTCGGGCGCCCAGATACCTGCGTGGCTCACTGACCGTCTGGCGGTGCTCGACACGCCAGAGGACGTGCAGCGATTCGGCGTTGAAGCAGCCACGCAACTTGGCTCAGATCTGTTGGCGGCTGGTGCACCAGGGTTGCACCTGTACACCCTGAATCGCTCGGCGGCAGCGCGCGAAATCGCCACCAATCTGGGTCTCGCGAAATGAGTGGTCAGCGCCCCAGTTTGCTTGGCTACCTCCCAGCGCTGGACGGGGTGCGCGCGCTCGCAGTCGTGGCGGTCATCGTGTACCACGCAAACAAGTCGTGGTTGGGTGGTGGTTTTCTTGGCGTTGAGGTGTTCTTCGTCATCAGTGGATTTTTGATTACGTCACTGTTGATTGCCGAGTCAGAGCGAGACGGCACCATCAGCCTGAAACAGTTCTGGCTGCGTCGTGCACGTCGCCTGCTGCCCGCCATGTGGATGTTGCTGCTACTGGTCGCCGTCTACTGCTCGCTCTTTGAGCGTGAAATGTTGGGAAGTTTGCGTGGCGACATCATCGCTGCATTGGTGTACGGCTTCAACTGGTTTCAGATCTGGGTAGGTACGTCGTATTTCACTGCGTTTGACTTCGTGCCACTACGGCACTTGTGGTCACTGGCGGTGGAAGAACAGTTTTATTTGTTCTGGCCGCTGCTTATGTTCGTATTCACTCGCGTAGGGCGTCGGCGAATGCCTGTCATTGGCTTGCTCTTCATTGCGACCGCTATTGCGATAGCAATTTTTACGGCCACCACATATCGCAGTGGACCAATCGGCACACTTGTCGAGACCCCGGAGCAATTCATGGCATTTCTCGGCCAACCTGTATCGCGTGTCGATTTTCTTTTTCTTGGTACCTTCACCCGAGCCGGTGGCTTGTTTCTTGGAGCAGCGCTCGCAGTGTTTTGGCGACCCTGGTTGTTACCGACGTCGCCAATCGGTACACGTGGACAACTTTTTGACGGCATTTTTCTTGCCGGCTTCGGTGGGCTTGCGGTCTCTACTGCAGTGTTTCGGGACGTCGTTGAAATCACGAATATTGGAACAACGGGGTATGACCTGCTGTTTCGTGGTGGATTCTTGTTCGTTGGTATCTCCAGCGTGGCCGTTATCGCAGCGGCAGTGCATCCGACGGCAACGATGACCCATCGGTTGCTTGGCAACCGACTGATGACCTACATCGGTCAGCGTTCCTATGGGTTGTATCTCTATCACTGGCCCGTGTTTCAGATGTACCGACGATTTGCCGGGCAGGGTTTGACCCCGTATGAGTTCGTGCTCCTCATACTCTTGGCTTTGGCGCTGACCGAATTGTCGTATCGCTATGTGGAAATGCCGATTCGTGAAGGTCGATTCGCTGCATGGTGGCGTGGTCGGCGGGAAGAGCGCCGCATGGGTGTGCTGGTCGATAGCGCCACGCGCAGTAGACGTGCTGGGGCACTCGTTGTTGGGCTGATTCTGCCCACGTTTGCGCTGATCAGTGTTGCTACAGCCGACGTGAAGTTGAACGACATCAGCCAGAGCCTGGCCGAGAGCGAATCAGCCGTCGTCAACGTGCTGGGTGATACATCAACTGCCACCACGATTGCCGAACAGAACGACCCACTCATATTGAGTGGGGGTGTCACTGCCACCACCACGCTTGACGGACAGCTCATCGACGTGCTGGCCATTGGCGACTCCGTGATGCTGGGCGCAGCACGAGAGCTTTCGGCGCGCGGGGCAACCGTAGATGCGTTGAAGAGTCGTCCCGTACGCCAAGCGCTGGAAATTGTGAATTATCTGAAGTCCACACGACGATTGGGTTCCATCGTCGTGATTCACTTAGGGACGAACAACACCTCAACGGCGGAGGTGTTTGATGAGATCATGGCATCGCTCATCGATACCCCGCTCGTGCTCTTTCTTACCGTGTATGTACCGAGTGAGCCGCGACAGACCATCAACAACCGATTGATCAATGATTTGCCGAACAAATACGCCAATGTCAAAGTGCTGGATTGGCACAGCATCGCAGGTCAGTATCAGGAGTATCTCTATTCCGATAAAACGCACCTGCGTCCAGCTGGCGCTCGGTTTTATGCCGACCTCATCATGCAGGCCGTCGGTCGGCTCTGATGTGGCGCATCAACAGCCTGTAAACGTCATCGTCTAGGGTGATTCCCCGTGACAACTCCAATTCGAGTCGCCGTAACCGGCGCAGCAGGACAAATCGGCTACAGCCTCATCTTCCGCATTGCATCAGGTGCAATGCTCGGGCCCGATACACCAGTGGTTCTGCAACTACTGGAAGTAACGCCCGCACTCGGTGCACTGGGCGGTGTGAAGATGGAACTTGACGACTGCGCATTCCCGCTGCTCCGTGACGTTGTGATGACCGACGATCCGAACGTTGCGTTTGGAGATGCCGATGTTGCACTTCTCGTCGGCGCAATGCCACGCAAGGATGGCATGGAACGCAAAGATTTGTTGTCAGCCAACGGAGGAATTTTCAAGCCACAAGGCCAAGCCATCGGAAAGAACGCCAAGAAAGACGTGAAAGTTTTGGTTGTAGGCAACCCCGCCAATACCAACGCATTGATTGCGCTCAGCAACTCATCGGGCGTGGATCCGCGACAGTTCACCGCGATGACCCGCCTCGACCACAACCGTGCGATGTCCCAACTTTCCGCCCGTGTCGGGCGACCGGTGGCTTCAATCAAGAAGATGACGGTGTGGGGTAATCACTCCACAACGCAGTATCCCGACTTGACGCACTGCGAAGTGGACGGCAAGCCCGCAAAGTCGCTCGTCAATGATGACAAGTGGATTGATGAAACCTTCATACCCACCGTTGCCAAGCGTGGTGCTGCGGTCATCAAAGCACGCGGGGCTTCGTCTGCTGCGTCGGCTGCAAACGCAGCGATCGACCATATTCGCTCGTGGGCATTGGGTACACCCGCAGGGGATTGGGTGAGCATGTCGGTACCGAGCGATGGCTCCTACGGCGTACCCGAAGGTCTCGTGTCGTCCTTCCCGTGCACCTGTTCGGGCGGCAACTATCAGATCGTGCAGGGCCTTGCAATTGACGACTACAGCCGAGCAAAAATTGATGCGTCGGTTGCCGAACTCAACGAGGAGCGTGACGCAGTTCGCGCACTCGGGTTGATCTAGGCGACTCTCCCTCAGTTGAACACGGTTCGGCTGCGAACTCGGCCGAACACTGCATCGAGAGCGGCAAACACCGGCTGGGCGTCGATTACGCGCTGGTGGTCGCCTTTGAATTGCACGTGTCCATGAATGAATGCTTCTGCGGCATTGATGCGACCAGTGGCTACGCCAACGGCAGTGTCGTAATTCTGGGTGAACACCACGTCGCTAGGTACCGCACCGGTTGCAAACACGACGGCACCATCACGGCAGAGCAAGTGGTACGAGACATCACCAAATGGTGTTGCGGTCACCACCTGCGTTACTGATACTGCGAAACTCGCAGCAATATCGCTGAGTGCAGTATCGAGCGCGACTTCCTTGCCAACTGCTGTGATCCACTCGTCGCTCAAGTAGCGCACGACGAGCGGATCAGGACTGGTCATGCAGCCTTGAGGCTGACCGTCTGGCGACTTGAGCGCACAATCGATGCCAACAAGATGACCAACGAGATACCTGCAATGGCATAGCGGGCACCGTCGTTGTCACGCAAGTTGATGACTGCTGGGAGAATCAGCAACGACACCAAGTTCATCACTTTGATGAGTGGGTTCAATGCTGGGCCGGCAGTGTCCTTGAATGGGTCACCAACGGTGTCTCCGATGACCGCTGCCTTGTGGGCAAACGAGCCTTTCCCGCCGTGGTGGCCGTCTTCGATGTACTTCTTGGAGTTGTCCCAGGCGCCACCGGCGTTGCTCAAATAGTTGGCCATGAGCTGACCCGTGAGGATGACGGCTGCCAAGAACGCACCGAGCGCGAAGTAGTTGATGCCAAAGCCCACAATGACCGGCGTGAGGACCGCCAAAAGAGCCGGGGTGGTGAGTTCACGCAGCGAAGCAGCCGTGCAAATGTCGATGACGGGGCCGTAGTCGGGCTGCTTGGTGCCCGCCATGATTCCGCCGTCTGCAAATTGCTTGCGAACTTCTTGCACCACTACACCGGCGGTGCGACCCACTGCACGAATCGCGAGTGCCGAGAACATGAACGCAATCGAGCCACCGATGAGCAGACCAATGAAGGTCTTCACATCAGCAACGTTAATTTGTGTGCGGATATCACTGAAGATTGCATCCCCAGAGATGTTCTCTTTAGCGAAGCCAAGTTCACCGGCAATGGTTTCGATGTAGGCAGCAAACAGGGCGACTGCTGCAATCACCGCAGAACCAATGGCAAAGCCTTTGGTCACGGCTTTCGTGGTGTTACCCACTGCGTCGAGGCTGACCATGATTCGGCGTGGTTCACCTTCGAATTCGCCTGCCATTTCGGCAATGCCCGCTGCGTTATCGGCCACTGGACCGAACGTATCTTCCGAAACGATCACACCTGTCGTAGCGAGCATGCCCATGCCACACAGCGCCACGAGGTACAGCGACAACTGCACGTTGCCACCGCCCAACCAGAGCGTGCCGCCAAGCGAGATGGCAATGCAGATGATGGCGTACACCGACGATTCAAGTCCGGATGCGGTACCCGACAACACCACGGTTGCAGGGCCGGTTTCGGCAGACTCGGCGATTTCCTTCACGGGGCCGTACTCCGTCCCGGTGAAATATTCCGTGAGACGGCTCAGCACTTGGGCAAGCACGAGACCAATCAACACGGCACCAAAGACGCGCCAGCCGATGCCGGAGATCGCCACGGTGGATTCGCCAAAACCAGCAGAACCCTTGGTTGGGTTGCCGACGTAGAAGACCGCGAGGAGCAGCGTGCCAATTACGGTGATGATTCCGGCGATCAAAAAGCCGCGGTTGATGGGCTTCAGTGCATTCGTTTCGCCATCCTTTGCACGCACAGCAAACACACCCGCGATCGACGCAATAACACCGATTGCACGCGCGGCAAGCGGGAACACCAAGCCAAGTGCCGGGTTTAGCCCCACCGAGTTGAATGCCGCAACACCGAGAATGATCGAGGCCACGAGTGTGACTTCGTAACTTTCGAACAGGTCAGCTGCCATTCCGGCGCAGTCGCCCACGTTGTCGCCCACGTTGTCGGCAATCACCGCTGGGTTGCGAGGATCGTCCTCGGGGATTCCTGCTTCGACTTTGCCGACCAAGTCAGCACCGACGTCGGCTGCCTTGGTGAAAATGCCACCGCCGACTCGCAGGAACAACGCAATCAGCGAGCCACCGAAACCGAAGCCAACGAGCATTGCCGATGACGTGTTTTGAAACAACGCAATGATGACCGTTGCGCCGAGCAAACCGAGCCCCACGGTGAACATGCCGGCAACACCACCGGTGCGGAATGCGACTTCAAGAGCTTCACGCATCGAACCGCGACGAGCCGCAGCAGCCGTGCGAACGTTGCCGCGTGTTGCAAGGGTCATGCCGATGTAGCCGGTGAGTCCGGATGCGACGCATCCCAAAATGAATGCCAATGTGCGGAAGATTCCCGACGAAATAAAACTCAGCGCTTCGGTACCATCTTTTTTCTCAATTGCCACCGAGGTGACGAACACGATGATGGCCACGGGAACCAGGATC
>JBEDEI010000121.1:0-3045 GCA_041175765.1 Actinomycetota bacterium
TGGCGTCTGCCCCGCAATACCCGCAGGGCGTGGTGGACCCGATCAGCGAGATTGCATCCCTTGCCTTGGAGCGCGGGGTGAATCTGCATGTGGACGCCTGCATGGGTGGCGTCACACTTCCCTACCTGGCGCGGCTGGGTGTGCCGTTGCCCGAATGGAACTTTGCCGTCGACGGTGTCACGTCGATGAGTGTTGACCTACACAAGTTCGGCTACACCGCCAAAGGCGCATCGGTCATCATGTATCGCACTGCCGAGTTGCGCTCGCACCAAGGGTTCGTCACCGACAACTGGTTGGGTGGCTTCTATGGATCTTCCGGTGCCCTCGGCACCAAGTCGGGCGGGCCGATCGCCGCAGCCTGGGCGGTGTTGCATCACCTGGGCGACGACGGTTACTTGGCACTCACCCGCAGCGCCCGCGACACAGCACTTTCGATTGCGGCAGCCATAAATGCCGATCCTCGTTTACGGCTTCGTGCCACACCCGATGCAACATTGTTGTCGTTTGGGTCGGCACGAACAGATCTCGACATCTATGCCGTAGCCGACGTGCTGGCAAGCCGCGGCTGGTATGTCGACCGTCAAACTCCCCCACCATCGATTCACCTCACCGTCAACGCGATACATGAACGCACCCACCAAGCGTTCCTTGCAGACTTGGCCGAATCACTCGAAGTCGTCGGCTCAGCAAGTGGTGCTGCTGGTTCGTACGGCACGCTGGAGTAATCGTGAGAACCTCATCATCGTCCAAGGCGGTCGGCAAAGTGGCTCATCAGGCCCATCAGACCCATCAACCGCGCCGCCCGCGCACCAAGAGCCAACAGCAGAATGCCGAAAAACTTCTCGATGCAATGGTGACCGAAACCGTGGAGTTTGGTTTGGACGATTTGCGATCGTCGCGTGTTGCCGATAACGCCGGGCTCACCACGGGCTCGCTCTACAGCAGATATGAAAATGCCGACGAAATGCTGATTGCGTTGTGGCAGGAACGTATTCGCACGCCGTTTCTGCAGCATCTGCGCGACACCGTACAGTACGTGCAAGGAACGCACCCGCTCCAACATGCAGTCATACGCTCCATCGAAAAGCCCTCTCCCCTGCTTCGCCTCGGTGCGGAGTTCTTGGTGGTGGCCCAGCGCAACGACACGATCGGCGAAGTAGTAGCCCCGGCCATCACTTCCACCCTCGACGATCTGGGGCTCAACGAGCGCTGTGATCCTCTCACTGGCGCCATCGTGATGGTGGCAGCCAGCGCCGCCGTTGGCACCACATTCCGCTCGTTTATCTCGCCCACGAACCCAGGCTGGGGAGCGACACTTACGTCACTTCGCGCCGCCGCCAGCCGCGCAACGCCCCTGCGCTACACCGCGCCGCTCGGGGATACGGCTCCCGAACCCATCAACACGGGCAATCCGGTACGGGATGAACTGCTGATGAGTGCCAAACGTGTTGTTGCGCGTGTGGGTTTCAAAAACGCAACTGTAACCCGGATCGCTCGGCGTGCAGGTTTCTCCACCAGCGCCATCTACCAGCTATGGCCCGACAAAGAATCGATGCTCGACGAAGCGATCAATGCCGTGCTCGTTCTTGACTACGGCCAGAGTTCGCGCGCGAAGTTTGCAGCACTCACCGACAATCGTGGGGATTTCGGCTTTGCAGATAGTTGGTACTTCGGGATGATGCCAGCTCGACGAGCTCGTTTGGACTTCCGACTCGAGTGCATCATCGCCTCGCGTTATCGCTTGGCCACCCGACGCGAATTGCAGAAGTTCACTCGCAGTGCCGACTCCATCCTGCAATCGATGTTTCCCAAGATTCCTCATGCCATTACGGCGCAGATCACCGCGACTGAACAGGCGCTTGGCTACGGGTTTGTCGCACTCACTAAATACACACCCCAGCCACAGCGACTGGATTACTTTTCGCTGATGTCGTCACTTGCCAAAGTGGCGCGTCTCGCGTAGCGGCTTACTCGCCCACTTCTCCGTCCACGGCTTCACGCAACAGATCCGCGTGGCCGTTGTGACGGGCGTATTCCTCGATCATGTGCACCAGCACCCAGCGCAGCGACGGCCGCTCGCCATTGGGCCAGCCACGTTTGGTCGGCGCACCAAGTGGATCCGTCGTGGCAGCGGCTTGCAACGCTGCATCCAATGCTCCTCGTGAGCGCTCGACGGAGGTTCGCCATTGCGCACGCACCGCTTCGACTGGCTCGTTGACCGCCGACTCCCACTCCCAATCAGGCGTGGCCGACCAGTCAACCTCAGCCCATGGGGACACCCTCGGCAGGTCGTGCACCCAACTGGTGAACCAGTAATCCTCTACGAACGCCATGTGCTTCAAGAGCCCCGCCAGCGTCATAGAGCTCGATGCAATCGTGCGCGCCAGTTGCGCTTCGTTGAGGCCGCGCGTCTTCCACTCGAGTGTCGCTCGTTGATAGTCCAAATAACCGATGAGAGTTTCGCGCTCCCCTGCTGCGATGGGTGGCTCAGGTCTACCGTGTTCGTCGGTACTCATACGCCAACAGTACTTGCGGTCCCGATACTCTCTCGCGGGCTCAAACAACTACCGTTGCCTGCATGACACGCACGATTTTAAGCACCCATACGGGTAGTCTCCCCCGCCCCGATGACCTCATCAAAACCATGTGGGCACTTGGTGATGGCGTTCCTGTTGACCAGACACAGCTCGAAGTGAGATTTCACCAAGCGATAGATGAAATAGTCGGCAAGCAAATTGCGGCCGGCATCAGCATCATCAACGATGGCGAGATGACCAAGCCGTCGTATGCCACATATGTGAAGGATCGCCTCTCAGGCTTCAATGGCGAGAGTGTCCGCAACTACCACTTCCAAGATCTGGTGGATTTTCCCCGCAGCGCCGAAGCAGTAAACGAAAATCCTGGACGACAAAAACGCAACGCTCCGGCGTGTACCGGGCCAATCACCGTTACCGATACGCGCTCAGCTATTCGCGATATGGAGTGGCTCAGCGCTGCGGCAAAGAAAAAGGGACACCGCAATATCTTCACCAGTGCCGCATCACC
>JBEDEI010000122.1:0-3044 GCA_041175765.1 Actinomycetota bacterium
CTGCGACCGATATGGCATACGGGCGCTGCAACGCGAACATTGCGCGAGATGTCGGCACAACTGGCGGGAGTCGCAATGCGTGATGTTGCTGCGGTGCACGCGCAACTCGTTGATCACGAACCCAGTCGCGTCATCGGTGCCGATGCTTCACTCTTGGCCTCTGGCCGTTTGGACAACCAGTTGTCGTGTTGGGCGGCAGTGGAAGCGATGCGTTCACTCGGCACTACGAAGATGGGCAGCAATGGTGCCATAGCCATTGCCGCACTGTTTGATCACGAAGAAGTTGGGAGTGAAAGCACCACCGGCGCAGCGGGACCACTGTTGGAGCACGTGCTTGAGCGAGTGGCTTATGCACTCGGCAAAGACCGGCGCGAGTATTTGGCGATGCTCCCTGGCTCTGCGTGCCTGTCATGCGATAACGCGCACGCGGTACACCCAAACTATCCCGAGCGTCACGATGCGAAACACGCACCGTTCATCAACAAAGGTGTGGCTCTCAAAACCAATTCCAATCAGCGGTACGCAACTTCGGCTGGATCGAGCATTGCCTTTCTGCAGGCGTGCCGTACAGCACGAGTGCAACATCAAGTGTTCGTCTCGCGCAACAATATGCCGTGTGGTTCAACGATCGGGCCAATCACCGCTACTCGACTCGGTATCGACACGGTGGATGTCGGCGTGCCCCAACTTTCCATGCACTCTGCCCGAGAGGTATGTGGCGTGAGTGACGCGACGGACTTGGCGAGTATCGCCGGTGCGTTCTTGCGCGGCTAGCGATCGCCGGCTTGGCGACGCGCATCATCGAATGCTGCCTGTAATTGCACGGTGAGTTGAGCCGTGATGTCGGCCATGCGTGCACGGTCGACACGCCCGGAACCCGCATGCTCGACGATGATCGGCTCACCAATCGTGAGATGACACTTGTGCGGCCAGATCATCTTCGAACCCTTGCGCATCACCCTTTGTGAACCACCGATGCCAACGGGCACGATCGGTACGCCACACTTGAGCGCTACGTATGCCGGGCCGTCAAAAAGTGGGTGAACGGTGTCGCCGTGTTGGCGCGTACCTTCGGGAAACATCACCAATGGCTCGCCACCATTGAGCACTGCCACACATCGCTTGAGCGCTTCGAGATCTGCCGTACCGCGTGTAACTGGGAACCCGCCGAGCAACGAAAAAATCCGCCCGATAGCGGGCTGTTTCCACAATGAATCCTTGCCCATGAAGCGCACTCGTCGCGAAGTAAGAAACGACGACAGCGGCGTATCGATGTTCGAGCGATGGATCGGCGCAATCACGTATGCTCCCCGCTTGGGTAAGCGTTCGCGACCGCTGACCGAATAGCGGAACCACATCTTGCAAAGCACGGCCAAGAGCCCTCGCACGACCACGTACGCAATGCGGGAGAACAGTGATTTCCCCGCCAATTGCGTGTCGTATTTCGTCATGACGAAACTCGTTCGGCGATGAGTTGTCGAATTTCCGAAATGACTTCGCCCACCGTGCGGTTACTGGTGTCGACCACGATCGCATCGGGCATCTGCCGCAGTGGGCTGTCATCACGTGTGGAGTCGCGTTCGTCGCGCTCGGCGATGGCTCGCGCGATCTCGTGTACGTCACCACCATGTTGGGCAACTCTGCGCTCTGCTCGCACGAGCGGCGACGCCACCAAGTACACCTTCAGCGTTGCATCAGGAAACACCACCGAACCAATGTCGCGACCCTCCACCACGCCCCCACCGTGATCGGCAATCCATTGGCGTTGCCGACTACGCATCTCGTCACGCACGGCAGAGTTTGCAGCGATGTGGCTGACTGCCGCGTCGATCTCTGGTGTACGGATGGCTGCGGTGGCGTCTACGCCATCTACATGCAGGGAGTTGGCGGTTTGCACGAATACCACTTCTCGCGCAATTCGAGCGGCTGCCGCAGCATCGGTGGCTTCCATGCCACGCTGCAAAACGGCAAACGTAACGCCGCGATACATCGCACCCGTGTCGAGGTAGGCAATTTGCAGATCAGTGGCAAGGGCCTTGGCAATCGTCGACTTCCCGGCGCCGGCTGGGCCGTCAATGGCAACGACGAGCATCACTACCAACTGGTGTCAATCGGACGACCTTCGTCGTAGCCCGATGCACTCTGCACGCCGACCACGGCGTGGTCATGCAACTCGTTGATGCTGCGTGCACCGGAATACGTGCAGGACGAACGCACGCCCGCGACGATCTGGTCGATGATGTCTTCGACGCCCGGGCGTTGTGCGTCGAGGTACATGCGCGACGTACTGATCCCCTCTTCGAAAAGTTCTTTGCGGGCTCGATCAACTGCGCCTTCGGAGCGGGTGCGATTGCGCACCGCGCGATTACTGGCCATCCCGAAACTCTCCTTGTACAAACGCCCCTGTGCATCACGCACGGTGTCGGCTGCTGATTCGTACGTTCCGGCCAAGAGCGAACCAAACATCACGTTGCCGGCTCCGGCTGCAAGACCGAGTGCGACGTCACGCGGGTAGCGAACGCCACCATCGGCCCACACGTGTTTGCCCATGGCGCGAGCCGCTTGCGAGCACTCGAGAACGGCAGAAAATTGCGGGCGACCCACGCCGGTCATCATGCGTGTGGTGCACATGGCGCCAGGCCCAACACCCACCTTGATGATGTCGGCACCCGCATTGATCAAGTCTTTGGTTCCCTGGGTAGTGACCACATTGCCCGCAACCACGGGTGTGCTACCGACGCTGCGGCGCACTTCGCTCACTGCGTCGAGCATTCGTGACTGATGACCATGTGCAGTGTCGACCACGATCACATCGACTCCAAGTGCAACGAGTGCCTTGGCGCGGGTTGCTGGGTCGGCATTCACGCCAACTGCGACGGCAATCAACAGACGTCCCTCGCCGTCGACGGCTGGTTCATAAATCGTGCTGCGCAATGCGCCCTTTCGGGTGATGCATCCAAGCAAGCGCCCGTCGCCAGCTACGACGGGTGCAAAATTGAGTCGAGCCTCGGTGAGACGTTCGAACAGCGCCGTTGCACTGAGGC
>JBEDEI010000123.1:0-4015 GCA_041175765.1 Actinomycetota bacterium
GCCGAAGTGCGGTGTGCTCATTGGCGGGGTCTTCATTGATCTTCGTACGGCTGGCCGGCCGCCTTCGGTGCGCGACTTGCGCCGATGAAACCCGCCACCACGATGAGCGTCACCACATACGGCGCCATGATCAGGAACTCACTCGGAATACCGGTGTCGAAATTGCCGATCTTCAATCGCACCGCCTCGGCAAGTGCAAACACCATTGCACCGCTCAGTGCGCCAACCGGATGCCAACGACCAAAGATGACCGCTGCCAACGCGATGAAGCCTCGACCACCGGTGATGTTTTGGTCGAAGCGCCCAACGATGCCGATCGGCCACCATGCGCCACCGATACCCGTAACTGCACCCGCCAGCAACAAGTTGCGATAACGCAGTTTGTTGACATCAACCCCGAGCGTGCCTGCTGCCTTCGGATATTCGCCGATGGCCCGCGTGCGCAAACCCCACTTCGTGCGATACAAACCCCAGGTGGCCAGGGCAACCGCCACAAACGAGAAATACACGAAAATGGTTTGCACGAACAGAATTTGTCCGAAGAACGGAATGTCCGAAAGCAACGGGAGACGAATCGGCATCACGGGCATCAGGTTGTTCATCGTGTCGCGATTCGGCACGAGCACACGGAAACTGATGAACGAAGTGACACCAAGCGCAAAGAAATTGATGGCAAAGCCCACGATCACTTGGTCCACCTTGTAGCGAATCGACATCACCGCCAACACCGCAGCAAGGCCGACACCTGTCAATGCGCCCACCAATGTGCCTAGCCACAAATTGGTGAGCGATGCGGCAATTGCGCTCGTGCAGGCAGCAGCCAGCAACATACCTTCGATCGAAATATTGATCACGCCGCTACGTTCGCTCAAGATGCCACCGAGGGCACCGAGCGTTATCGGCACACTGCGTGTCACCGTGTCTTGCAGCATGCCTACAAAACTGAACGACTCGCCCGCCGCCGCCCATGCCAAGAAACTCATGAATGCCGTGGCTGCAGCTAACGCCAACACCACGTTCGACAACTTGCCGAACCCACGCAACAGTTGGGCTGCTGCCAAAGCCACCAGCACGATGCCCAGCACCCAGGCAAAACCTTGTGCGGGGAGTGTGAACTGACCAGTTTCGGAGAACTTGAAACCAGCGTCGCCCGGACGACGAGTAAAGATTCCGAGGCACACCGCTGCAAGTACCAAATAGGTGATGCCGATGCCGCGAGCACGCTTGCGCTGCTCGGCTGAAACCACGATTGCCGGTGTTGATGTAGCTGTCATCCGCCCCATCCTCGAAATGTTTGACCGAACGATTGCACGTCACCCTTCACGCGGAACATTGCCTTCACCAACAATGGCGCAGCGATGAACATCACGATGAGCGCACGCAACACGATGATGAGGTCAATCGGCACGTCGGTGTCGACCTGCATCTGGCGGCCACCGGCCTGCAATGCTCCGAACAACAACGCAGCAAACAATGTGCCCACCGGGGTGGAACGCCCGAGCAATGCCACGGCGATGGCGTCGAAGCCGATATCACCAGCAACGGTTGCACTTGCATAGCCGTACAAGCCGAGCACTTCCGTGCCACCAGCGAGGCCTGCAAATGCGCCGGCAATCGCCATCGACGTCACCATCAACGACTTTGGTCGCATGCCGGCATAGCGAGCCGCTTCTTGGTTCAGCCCAGTTGCTTGCATTTCGAATCCGAGCGTGGTTTTACGCAAGAGCCACCAAAAGGCGAGGGTGGCGAGCAGCGCAACAATGAACCCCGTGTGCGCAAGCAGGTCGATACGTTTACCCATGAAGCCGAACAGTTTCGGCAACTTGGCGGAGTCTTCGACGAATTTGGAGATCGCATCATCGCGACCTTCCCGCTTGAAGGGTCCGGTCTTCAAGATCCACAACACGGTGAACGATGCGATGCCATTCAGCATGATGGTGGTGATTACCTCGTGGGCACCAGTGCGTGCCTTCAACACGCCAGGGATTGCCCCGAATAGCGCTCCACCAACTGCGGCAGCCAACAGCGCCAACGGCACGTGCAATACGGCGGGGAGTTGGAATGCAAACCCCACCCACAAACCCGTCATCGCGCCTGCCAACATCTGCCCTGTGGCACCGATGTTGAAGAGGCCAGCTTTGAATGCCGACGACACGGCCAAACCTGCCAACAGCAACGGCGTGGCACCCGTGATGGTGTTAGAGATTGCGCGCAGCGAACCGAATGAACCCTTGAACAACCCCCAGTAGGCAGACCCGAGCGTGCCGAAGGCTTTGCCGAAGTTGCCGTCACCCAACGCTTCAATGTCGGTAATCACGATGATGAACGCACTCACGAAGAGCGCTGCAATGATTGCCAGCAGCGTCGAGCGCAGCGACTTCAGCGTGTCGCTCATGCAGTCACCCCTGCTGGCTGCGAGCCGGCCATGTACAAGCCCACGTCCATGTGGCTGACTTTCTTGGGGTCAATATCGGCCACAATGCGCCCCCGATACATCACGAGCACACGGTCCGCCAGCGACATCACTTCGTCCAACTCGGTGCTCACTACGAGCACGGCAATGCCGGCGTCGCGAGCCTTCACCATTTGTGCGTGTACATACTCGATTGAACCCACATCGATACCGCGCGTTGGTTGTGCAGCAACCGCCAGCCGAATGTTGCGACTCAGTTCCCGTGCCACCACGACTTTTTGTTGATTGCCACCCGAAAGAGTCGATGCTGCCTGCGATGGGTCGGTGGTGCGAATGTCGTACGAGGCCACGAGTTCTTGCGCTTTGGCACCTGCGGCTGCCCACTTCATGCGGATACCTTGTGAAAATTCTGCATCGTGGTACCGAGTCAACACCAGGTTTTCGATGATCGACATATCGGTCACGACACCTTGACGTTGGCGATCTTCCGGGATGTGGGCCATGCCTGCGGCATGACGTTCCCGCGGTGAGTCATTCGTAATGTCGCGCCCCGCCAGAGCGATTACACCTTGTGCCACTCGGCGCATGCCAGCCAGTGCCTCGACCAACTCGGTCTGCCCGTTGCCCTGCACACCCGCAATGCCGACGATCTCCCCTGCTCGCACCTCGAACGACACGTCATCCACCACGGTGCGACCATCGGCATCCACCACGGAAATGTCGCTGACCCCCAGCATCACGTCGCCGGGCTGCGCCGTCGCCTTGTTGACCACCAGTTGCACGGCGCGACCCACCATCATTTCCGCGATGGAATCTTCCGTGGCGTTCTTGGGTAACGCCTCGCCCACCACCTTGCCGCGCCGCAGCACATTGATGCGATCGGCAATCGCGAGAGCCTCTTTCAGTTTGTGCGTGATGAAAATCACGCCTTTGCCCGTGTCGACCAATGAACGCACGATGGCGAAAAACTCCAAAATTTCACTCGGTGTGAGCACTGCAGTCGGCTCGTCAAACACCACAATTTTGGCATCGCGCATCAGCACCTTGACGATCTCCACACGCTGACGCACACCAACCGACAAATCTTCGATCACGGCATCCGGGTCGAGCTCCAACTTGTACTTGTCCGACACCTCACGCACCATGCGGCGCGCCTCATCGATATCCAGCGAACCAAAACGACCCGTGGGCTCCACACCGAGCACCACATTTTCTGCCACGGTCATCACCGGCACCAACATGAAGTGCTGGTGCACCATCCCAATGCCTGCGGTAATCGCATCGGCTGGCGACGCAAACTGCGTGGGTATGTCATCGATCAAAAGTTCGCCTTCGTCGGGGCGATACAAGCCATACAACACATTCATGAGGGTGCTCTTGCCCGCACCATTTTCACCAATAAGAGCCAGCACTTCACCCGTCGAAACAGAAAGAGTGACGTTGTCGTTGGCGACAACTCCCGGGAATCGTTTGGTGATACCCCGGAGTTCAAACTTCATCGTGTGCGCCGCCCCTTAACACAAAGCCCTAGACACAAAGACAGTAATACAACGAACGGGGCGGGCCGCTTTCGCGACCCGCCCCCCGCGTAGAACGCAATAT
>JBEDEI010000124.1:0-4864 GCA_041175765.1 Actinomycetota bacterium
TTGCGTGATGCAGATACCCGACCAGAACTGTTCACCGCCTACACCGTGGAGGTGTGCTTGGCCTGTCAGTGGAATCACGTGTTGTCGGCGAGCCCGTACGGGGGGCGTCGCACGCGTACACGGGTGCGCCGCCAGGCGTAACGAGCAAGGTGGGGTTGGCGGAGTACAAAATCGTTGACCACGCAGTGCCGGCGTTGCACACATCTCTGTAACAGCCCGTTGGCACGCTGACGGGGTGCCGATACGCTCAAAGTTCCTAACCACCCTGCCCCCTCGGGGGCCACGATCACCATGGTCGTGTCCGAAGGGAGATACACATGCGTCCATATGAACTGATGGTCATCCTCAGCGGTGCCCTCGATGAGAACACGGCACACGGCTGGGTGGGCAACCTCACCAAGTCGATCACCGGCGTTGGTGGTTCCGTCCACGGAACACCCGATTGGTGGGGCCGACGTCGCTTGGCCTACCCGATCAAGAAGCAAAACGACGGCTACTACGCCGTGTTCAACGTGGTTGCCGACGGTGGCATGCTCGACGAAGTCGAGCGCACGATGCGACTGTCCGACGACGTGTTGCGCCACAAGTTGTTGCGTCTTCCTGATCACGAAGCACAGCGTCGCGGCATGTCACCTGCTGTCGCCAGCAAGTAACCCTCGGCAACATCCTCAAAGGAGCATCCATGGCAGACAACACCATCACCCTCGTTGGCAACATCACTCGCGATCCTGAACTTCGATTCACCGCGAATGGTCGAGCCGTTGCATCATTCGGCATTGCCGTTGGTCGCCGTTACCAAGTCAATGGTGAGTGGCAAGAGCAGACGTCGTATTTCAATGTCACTGCGTGGGGCCAGCTTGGCGAAAACGCAGCAGCCTCGTTGTCGAAAGGCACACGCATCGTGGTGACCGGTCGACTCGAGCAGCGCGAGTACACCACTCGTGAAGGCGACAAGCGCACCGCAATCGATGTCATTGCCGACGAACTCGGACCAAGCTTGCGCTGGGCAACGGCGCAAGTCGAGCGCACCCCTCGTCAAGATGGCGCTGCCAAGAAAACTGGCGGTGGCACCAGCCCCGCCGGCGAAGCCAGCCCATTCGAAGGCGAAGAGCCGTTTTAATCACCTAACTACACAAACGACCAGCACACTTACCGCAAAGGACCACTCACATGACCAGTAAAAAGAACAAACTGCGCGCAGCAAAGTTGCTGCAGCGTCGTTACAAGAAAAAGCCGAACCCGCTCAACCCTGAGCGCATCGTGTACATCGACTACAAAGATGTCAACTTGCTCCAACGGTTCATGAGCGACAGGTCCAAGTTGAAGGCCCGCCGCATGACGGGTGCCGATGTGCAACAGCAGCGCGATATTGCTACGGCAGTCAAGAATGCCCGCGAAATGGCACTGTTGCCGTACACCAAGCGGGTGACTGGTCTGCGCAGCCCACGCAATCGCGACGACGACCGTGACGATTCACGCGGCGACTCGCGCAACGACTCACGTGGCGGCATCAGCCGTGACGTGGTGGAGCGCTATGCAAACGTGCCCGATGCAGTCGATGCACCAGATGCACCCGAGGCGGTCGATGTAGCCACCTCGCCTGAGTCGTCCAACGAGGGCTGACCCATGCAGGTGCTGTTGCGCCGCGATGTCAAAGGTATTGGTCGGCGTGGCGACATTGTGACCGTATCTTCTGGTCACGCACGCAACTACCTGATACCCAACGGCTTGGCGGTCGAAGCAACCGACGGCGCCGTAGAACAGGCCACGACGTTGAAGCGTTCCCGAGATCTGCGTGAAGCAGCCGATCGCGACTCGGCACGCACCATTGCCACCACGTTGGCGGCCACTCCTTTGGTGATCACTGCCAAAGCAGGGGCCACCGGCAAACTCTTTGGCTCCGTCACCGCCAACGACATCGTGGCGGCAATCGAACAACAGTTTCACGTAGTGGTAGACCGCAAGCATGTGGTGATCGCCACCCCGATTCGTGATGTGGGCACGCACCAAGTGACGGTGGGCATCTATGGAGATGTTCGTGCGTCGGTGAGCGTGGACGTTCGCGGCACGTAAGCCATCGTCGTATCGCACTCGTTGCCAGATACCCCTGTTAGACAACCCTGTCAGACACCCCTGTCAGACACCCCTGCTTTATTGTCCACAGGATGCACACAGGCAATACCCAGGACGCACACAAGCCAACACCGGTTTATGCACGAGTTGTGCACAACAAAAACACAGGTTGTTCCCCTTGTGATTAACAGCCGAAGCAGCGAGGGTAGAGGGTGACCATGACCGACGTACGACGCAACGACACCAACGAACGCAACACACAGCGCGTGCCACCACACAATGTGGATGCCGAAGCATCGTTGCTCGGCGCAATGATGTTGTCAGAAGACGCGCTGGCCACGGTGTTGGAACGTGGGCTCATCTCTGAGGATTTTTACAAACCATCGCACCGACATGTGTTCGATGCGATTCGTTCGCTGAGTGTTGCCGGCCAACCCGTCGACCCCGTCACCGTCGGAGAGGAACTGCGTCGGGCCGCATTGCTCGAAGGTGTCGGCGGTATTGATGCTTTGGTTCGTTTGCAGAACGCCACGCCGGCAATTTCCAGTGCCGATCGCTATGCCAAAATCGTGCGTGATGCCGCCAAGTTGCGTCGCGTCATCAATGCGGCGGCCGAGATTGCAGAAATCGCCTACAGCGAGCCAGGCGACGTGGATACAGCACTCGATGAAGCAGAGAGTCGCATCTATGACGTTTCTGCGGGCAACCTCAGTGGGAGTTCGTACGAACTCAGCCCGCTTCTGCACGATTCACTCGAGAAGATTGAAGACCGCTGGAACAATCCCGGAGTGTTGTCGGGTGTGCCCACCGGCTTTCGCAAACTCGACGAATTGTTGCTGGGTTTACAGCCGGGTGCACTGCATGTGATTGGCGCCCGCCCAGGCATGGGAAAGAGCGCCCTGGCGTTGAACATGGCGGTCAATGTTGCGCGGTTGACGATGCGACCGGTCATCTTTTTTAGTTTGGAAATGAGCGCGTACGAACTTTCGCAGCGTGTGTTGGCGAGTGAGGCAAGTGTGCCGTCGGAGGTATTGCGCGGTGCGGCACCCAGCGAAAAACAGTGGCAAGAAATCGGTCGTGCCGTCGGACGTTTGGATGTCCCGCTCATCATTGATGACTCTCCGCAAACTTCGGTGGGCTCGATGCGCGCCCGGGCACGTCGCGTGCGGCTTGCCAGGGGTGATCTGGGGCTTATCGTCATCGACTACCTGCAGCTCATGGGTGGAGATGCAAAGGCAGAGAGCCGTCAACTCGAAGTGAGTGACATCAGCCGCAAACTCAAACTCATGGCTCGTGAATTCAACGTGCCGATCATTGCGCTCAGCCAGTTGAGCCGCAACCTCGAAAACCGCGGCGACAAACGACCGAACTTGTCCGACTTGCGTGAATCAGGTGCCATCGAACAAGACGCCGACGTGGTGATGTTCATCTATCGCGGTGAGGCAGCAGGCGATGCCGCTGCTGCTCGCGGTACCGCAGAACTCATTGTGGCCAAGCACCGTGCGGGTCGTACCGACTCGGTGAAACTTGCGTGGATCGAGCCGTTCACACGCTTTGAAAACTATTTTGAGGGCACGTCGCCCACGGGAATCTGATCATGTTCCTCGGCGAAGACCTACTCGCCTGGTTGCTGCTGGCATTTGGTGGGGCAATGTTCGTCGGCAATCTCGCAGCCGTATTTCGACCTCGCGAAGCGCCACGAGAAGAGGGCGAACTCACGCAAGCACCAAAGTTTCGCAGTATTGCGATGTCGTTACTTGGCCTCGCTGCTTCGTTATGGGCGCTGTTTACGCTGCTCTTGAGCGGGTGACGGGAATCGAACCCGCGTTCTCAACTTGGGAAGCTGATGTTCTGCCATTGAACTACACCCGCAGTAACGAACGAATCGTACCAACGCAGTTCTCCGGAGCCAATTGAGCAACGGGACGTTTTGCTGGCGGTTTTACTAGGGTTCGTGGACGGTGATTCTCTCCGATCGATCCATTCGCGAGGCGTTGGCAGCGGGCCGCATCGTCATTGATCCGCTCGATGAAGCCTGCCTGCAGCCGTCCTCCATTGATGTGAAGGTCTCGCATTTGTTTCGGGTGTTTCGTAATCACTCCACGGCAATTATCGATGTGAAAAAAGAACTCGTGGATCTCACCGAATTGGTGGAAATGAGCAATGGCGAGGCATTCGTGTTGCATCCGGGTGAGTTCGTGTTGGGCTCCACGTTGGAGCGCGTCGCAATCGCCAACGATCTCGTGGCGCGTGTCGAGGGCAAAAGCTCGCTTGGTCGCCTCGGTCTCTTGATCCATTCCACTGCTGGCTTCATTGACGCCGGGTTCGACGGCCACATCACATTGGAGTTGTCGAATGTGGCGAACCTGCCGATCACGATTTATCCCGGCATGAAGATCGGTCAAGTGAGTTTCATGACGATGACCACGCCTGCTGACAAGCCGTACGGCTCAGGTGCGCGTGGGTCGAAGTATCAGGGCCAGCGCGGTCCGACACCTAGTCGCTACTTCGAAAACTTCCAGTAATCGGTTCCCGTCCGAGTGCACGGCGCTCACGCGCAGTTATTCGCCGGCGACTGGTTCGCGCAGCGGGGCACCGATGGCAGTAGCGGTACGTTCACCATTTTCGATTGCATCAAGAATATGAATGGCAATATCGCCAACTTTCACAGCTGATTCATCCTTGCCCGCACCCTTCACGCCATCATCCATCATGATGTAGCAGAACGGACAGGCCGTCGCCACACGAGAAGCACCCGTGGCGATGGCCTCTCGTGCACGTTCGTCGTTCA
>JBEDEI010000125.1:0-2555 GCA_041175765.1 Actinomycetota bacterium
CGAGGTGTACACCGGGTTTGCCTTCGGTTTCGGCATCGACCGCATGGCCAAGGAACGACATGAAGTTGCCGACTTGCGTGACATGTACGCCAACGATCTGCGATTCGTGAGGCAGTTCTAGACATGCGCATCGTTCGTTCGTGGTTGGAAGAGTTTGTCGACGTTCGCAAAGTCAGCGACGAACGCTTGGCGGATGCCATCACGTCACTCGGGTTGTCGGTGGAAGCCACCGAAACCGTGGGCAACTCCGTGCAGGGTGTGGTGGTGGCACGAGTGGTGCGCACCGAGCGTCACCCGGATGCAGCCAAGGTGCACCGCGTATGGGTGGACGCAGGCGATGGAGAAGAGCGCCATGTGTGGTGCGGTGCGTTCAATATGGTCGCAGGTGACTTGGTGCCACTGGCCACCTTGGGCACCACGATGCCCGATGGTCGCGAGATTTTGCGTCGCGGCATCCTCGGCATCGACTCGGAGGGAATGTTGTGCTCGGCAGCCGAACTTGGCGTGGCCAGTGATGCGTCGGGAATTTTGATTCTCCCGAAGAAGTCGAAGCTTGGCGCCGACGTATTTTCGGCTCTCGGAGTGTCGCGTGACGTGGTGTTCGATCTCGATGTCACCCGTAATCGCCCAGACGGTACGGGGCATCTGGGTGTTGCCCGTGATGTGGCCGCCCACTTCGGGATGAAGTTCACACCACCCAAGGGGGATGCTGCAAAAAAGGGTGTTGCTCGCCGAGTGCCGGTGAAGATCGTGGCTGAGCAAGCGTGTGCGAGGTTCAACGTCACGGTGATGAGCGGTGTCGTCGTCACCGATTCGCCGGACCATCTGGCGCGGCGAGTCTTGGCTGCGGGGATGCGGCCGATCAACAATGTGGTCGATGCCTCCAACTTGGTGATGCTGGAAACCAATCAACCCAACCATGCCTACGACGCGGGCAAGGTTGCCTCGGGGTTCTGCATCCGCACGGCCCGCGAGGGTGAGCGTCTCATCACGTTGGATGGGACCGAGCGGACCCTGACTGCCGATGATTTGTTGATTTGTGATGGCAAGGACAATGCCATTGGCATTGCTGGTGTGATGGGTGGCGCCACCACCGAAATCAGCAATGCAAGCACCGAGATTGCGCTGGAGACGGCATGGTTTGCGCCGCACGGTATTCGCCTCACGAGCCAGCGTTTGGCAATGCGCACCGAGGCCTCTGCGCGCTTTGAGCGCGGTGTCGACCCGCACGGTGTGGAGTACGCGGTGGCACGCTTTGCAGCCATCTTGCGCGAGTCGTGCCCCAACTTGGTGGTGCATGCCGGGGCCAGTGATCCAAAGACCAAGTATTTGCCCAAACCCACCAGCATCACGCTGCGCGTTGCGCAAGTCAATCGAGTGCTCGGCACGACACTGTCGGCAAAGGATGTGTCATCAGTTCTGACACGGATTGGTTTTGTGTGCACCACCAAAAAGATTGCCGCGAAGAAGTCGTCGTCGGTGCCGGCTGGTGCCGGCTTCGTGGTGAAGGTGCCGTCATGGCGGCCTGACTGCACCAGCGAGATCGACCTCGTCGAAGAAGTTGCTCGCCACGTGGGCTACGACACACTCGGCAAACGAGTGTCGCAATCGACCCAACCTGGGGGATTGTCGGCGATGCAACAGCGACGAAGAGCATTGCGCGATGTGGTGCTCTCATTCGGGGCCAGCGAAGCAATGCCGAACCCATTCTTGGCACCCGGTGATCATGAGCGTGCAGGAGTGGTGTTGGATACGCCGGCACTGGCATTGGAGAACCCGCTCGTGGCCGAAGAAAGTGTGTTGCGCACCTCACTGCGGCCGGGGATGTTGAAGGCCCTTTCGTTCAACGTGGCGCATCGTGCCAACAACATCTCGCTCTATGAACTTGGCCATGTGTACCCGGCCGGGAGCGGGGATCTGCCCGACGAACACGAGCAGCTCTGCATCATGGCGGTGGGTGCAGATGCATCCACGGCAGTGGGGTGGTGGTCGCAGATCGTGGCGGTCTTCGGCGTTGGCGCCCAACTCGACCAGTCGCGAGTGCCTAGCGGCTATCACGCCACTCGTAGTGCCACACTGGCTCGCGGCAAACAGGTGGTGGGTTTCGTGGGCGAAGTAGATCGCTTGGTGTTGGCCGAGTACGGCATCGACGATTGCGTCGCATGTTTGGAAGTGAACGCTTCGCTGCTCCTCGGCGAAACACCAAAGACACCGCTTGCCAAACCGGTGAGCAGGTTTCCATCGAGTGATTTCGACCTTGCGTTCACCGTGCCATCACGAATTGCCGCGTCGGCGCTGCAGCGAGCCGTCAAACAAGCAGCCGGGCCGCTGGGCGAAGAAGTGGCGCTCTTCGACGTGTTTCGCAAGGGTGCCACCGATGAGTCGCGCAGCCTGGCATTTCGTTTGCGCTTGCGCGCGACCGATCGAACGCTCACCGAAGCCGAAGTGGCATCAACTCGTGCTGCCTGCATCGCGGCTGCCGCAAAACTCGGTTGCACGTTGCGCGGTCAATGATGCTGCTTCCTGCTGATCAAGTGTCATTGTCGTATCAAGAG
>JBEDEI010000126.1:0-4162 GCA_041175765.1 Actinomycetota bacterium
GGCCACGCAGGGCATCGAGTGCCGCCCACCGCTCGTCGCGAACTTCGGTAACACATGTGCAAACAACCGTTGCCCGGTCCGCCCCACACTGTGGGCATAACCCTTTGCAACCTGCGCTACAAAGTGGTGCGTCGGGCACGGCGAGCAAAACGGCTTCCCGCACGATCAGTGTGAAGTCGATTTGGTCGCCGACGATTGGCTCGGTATCCAATTCTGCGCTTGCGTGCTCTCCGACCGGGGCGGTGTGATGGGCGGGAACTTGTTTGGAAAATGCTTCGTCGATTTCGGCCGCTGCCGTCCCGCTCACCTGGCGCAAACAGCGTCGACACACCGACTGCCACCCCACGTGCGCCTCGCCGGTGGCGATGATTCCCGTCGACGAACTTTCCAGCGAAATACTGATCTCCACGTCTGACGTCGCGTCGATGCGCGAGTCGGCAAAGTCGAAGACTTCGGCTTTCGCAGTGACCGCAACCGTCTTTTCCGACCCCGGTCGACGCAAGAGGTCGAGCACGTTGACGACGAGCGTCGACGCCATTAGTTGGTGTCGCGCGTGCGATCAGCCTCTTGGTCAAAGAACTCACCGGACATGTCGGGCGCATCCTGTGTCATCTGATCGTTGGCCTGCTGGACACCGGTAATCGACAAGCGGTCGCGACCATGCTTGATGGTCTTCATCAGGCGATCAATCAGAATTTCCACGCTTCCCAATCGACGGTCGAGGAAGTCTTCGGTCTCGCTCTTCAAACGTCGAGCCGTTGATTCGGCTTCGTCGATGATCTGTCGCGCACGTGCCTCTGATGCACGCACCACTTCGGTACGTTGCACCAGTCGCTCGGCTTGCGTGCGAGCCGCTTCGATAATCTCGTCGGCTTCACGCTGGGAGCGTGTCAGGAAATTCTCTTTTTCTTTCAACATGAAGCGTGCTTCACGCACTTCTTGTGGCAAGCAGGCGATTGCGTCTTCCAACAAGGCGACTACTTCCTCGCGGTCGATGCGTGGCGTACTGGAAAGTGGCACGTTCGGCGCCTTGGAGATCAAGTCGATGAGATCGAGCAGGATTTCTTCGGCGTCGCCCATCTGAACATCGGGCAGTTCCTCAGTGGGGAGATCGTCGTTGTCGGTCATATGTTGGCTCCGCTGGTGTTAACGGCGAGCGCGGCTCGCCAGGGCTTTGGCTACTGGCGCTGTGACCATAACCGAAGCATCTCCACCGTAGTGCGCAATCTCGCGCACGAAGCGACTACTTATATATGCGTGTTCCGGCAGGGCGAACAACACCATGGTGCGCACGCCAGAAACGGTGTAGTTGGTGTGGGCCATTTGTGATTCAACATCGAAGTCGGTGGCACTGCGCAGACTTTTGACGATGCATGTGGCGCCCACCTTCTTTGCTGCATCCACTGCCAGACCTGCATGTGCCTGCACGGTGACGCCCGCCAAATGTGCAGTGGAGTCCTTGGCCAACTGCATACGCTCTTCCACCGAGAACATGCCCGAGGGCTTCTCAGGGTTGTGCATTACTGCGATAACAACCGAACCGAAAATGCTGGCGGCCTGTGCTGCGACATCAAGATGACCCAAGTGAAACGGGTCGAAACTGCCCGGATACAGCACGACTTGCTGCGCAGCCATCGGCTTCTACGGTACCCGTCGCGAGGCCGTCATGTGAGGCGCCGCAAAAACGTCACGTGGGTGCGCCCATAGCGCTTCTCGCGCAACACTTCCCATCCTTCTGGTGCTGCCATAGGTGCACCAGCCTCGGCCACCACCAAAGTGCACGGCATTTTGGCGAGAAACTCCGGCCAATTGGCAAATTCATAAGGCGGATCGGCAAGCACCAAGGTGGCGTCCTTGCAGTTGGCAACGAGTGTCGCTGCGTCACCCCGCACGATCGTGCTTCGCGCCACCAACCCCAGGTCGTCGATGTTGTGTTTCAGACATGCGAGCGCATCGCGATCCCGCTCGATGAAGGTGACGTGGGCCGCACCCCGCGACAGTGCTTCGATGCCGAGTGCCCCGGTGCCGGCAAAGCAGTCCACGATGCGTGCGTCGGTGAGGTCGTAGTGGCTCACCAAACTGTTGAAGATTGCCTCACGCGCCATGTCGGTCGTGGGGCGGGTGGCCTTGCCCTCTGGCGATGCGATGCGGCGTCCGCGCAACTCCCCTGCCACCACTCGCACAGATTCACGATAGTTGTAGAAGGGTGCCGAACGACGACGACCGCTTCGCTGCAGTCGAGGGTTCGGCGCGTGCCGAAACACCCGCGGAGGAAATCGTGTGTGTTGATTGTGGTGGCCCCGCACATTTACTGACCCCGCCACCAGAAGATGGCATCTGGCTCGCGGGCGACGTCGTGGCGTATCGATGTCGCGATTGTCGCGACCGGTGGGACATCGAACTCGTCGAGCGCTAATCGGTTTCGTCGAGCGCTAATCCTTGAACAAGAACTCTTCGTCCTCGGGTGAAAGCAACAAATCCAACTCATCGCGCAGTGCTGCGTGTTTGGCGAGTGTCGGATCGGCATTGACGATGTGAAACGCCACTTCGCGGGCACGATCGATGAGTATCCGGTCGCGACGCAGTGAGGCGATTTTCAAGTCGCTCGTGCCTTTTTGCATCGTATTCATGAGCGTGCCCTCACCGCGCAACTCCAGATCGACTTCTGCCAGCGCAAAACCGTCGGTGGATGCCACCAGTGCATCCACGCGTGGCGAAGCCGTATTGGGGTCTTGCGTCACGAGCCAGCAACGCGAGGCAATGGTGCCACGCCCCACTCGCCCACGCAACTGATGCAATTGCGCGATACCGAAGCGGTCGGCGTCCAGCACCACCATGCACGTTGCATTGGGCACGTCGACGCCAACTTCAATCACCGTGGTGGCAACGAGGACCTCGAGTTTCTTTTCGCGAAACTTGTTCATCATCGTGTCTTTTTCCGCCGACGACATGCGACCGTGCAACAACCCCACCTTGTATTGTTCGAGCTCGCCCGAGCGAAGTCGTTCATGAATTTCCTCAGCAGCAGCAACTTCGAGTTTGTCGCTCTCTTCAATCATCGGACACACCACATACGCCTGCTGACCTGCTGCAAGTGCCTCGCGTACGGCTGCCCACATGGTTTTCTCTTCAACCGGTCCAGCAACCCACGATGTCTTTATCGGTGTGCGGCCCGGTGGCAACTCGTCGAGCACACTTACATCGAGATCCCCGTACACCGTCATCGCGGCGGTGCGCGGAATTGGTGTTGCGGTCATAACGAGTACATCGGGCGTGGTGTGGGTAACACCGCTTCCTTCGCCCTTACCACGCAGGGCGGCCCGCTGCTCTACACCGAAGCGATGCTGTTCGTCGATCACCACCACGCCGAGCGAAGCAAACTTCACGCCGTCTTGAATCAGTGCGTGGGTGCCAATCACGATGTCGACACCACCATTTGCCAGGTCGGCCAGTACTTCGCGCCGGCGCTCACCCGTCACACGGCCAGTCAGCAACTCCACGCGCAATTGTCGGTCGCCGAACAAGTTGCCATCATCGGCCACATGCAGACCATCCAATAACCTGCGCACGCCAACGAAGTGTTGCTCGGCCAACACTTCCGTGGGTGCCATCAACGCTCCCTGATGCCCGCCTTGCACCGCAGCCAACATCGTTGATACCGCCACCACCGTCTTGCCACTGCCGACGTCACCTTGCAGTAGGCGATGCATCGGGTGCGGGCCAGCCAGATCCGAGTTGATCTCGGTAATCACACGTTGTTGAGCAGACGTCAACGGAAACGGCAATGCGGCAACGAAGTGCTTTTGCATTTCCCCATTCACGTCATGACGGATGCCTGTGTTGTCACGCTCAAATGCGCGCTTGCGCCCCACCAACACCAACTGCACTCGCAGAAGTTCGTCGAACGCCAATCGTTCGCGTGCGCGCTCTTTTTCGACGATGGATTCGGGAAAGTGAATGGTGTTGAGCGCACCGTGGCGATCCAACAGGTTGAATCGCTCACGAATTGACAGTGGTAGTGGGTCGCCAATGGTGCGGGGTTCGGCGCGCTCGAGCGCATTGCGCACCCATCCTGCAATTTCCCACGTCGAAAGATTCGCCTTTTCGCTCTGTGGGTAAATCGGCACGATGCGACCGGTCTTGTCGCCGATGATGTCGACGA
>JBEDEI010000127.1:0-3055 GCA_041175765.1 Actinomycetota bacterium
CCACCGTCCTTGGCCAAACCCGCCAACAACGTGTCGCAGAATTCCAGCGTTGGCGCAGTGCCGCGCGTGGAAACGTACTTCATCACTGCAATGAGTTAGGCGCCGATGATTCGAATCACGCCGCCAACTTTGCTGACCACATCGAGTCGCTGGAATTCATCCAGGCAGGCGTTCATATCGGCGGTTCGGGCATCGTGAGTGAGAAACACCAGTCGCGCATCACTACCGATGCCGTCCTGCTCGGCAGCCCTGATGCTCACCTTGTTGCGGGCAAACACACCGGTTACTGCATGCAGTACGCCAGGTTTGTCGGTGACTTCCAGCGTGATCATGAACTCGCTTCGGGTATCGGCCAGATTCGTAAACGAGGCCTTGGCAAACGAACCGAGCGAAGCATGCGTCCCTTTTCGGAGATTGACTGCGGCATCGATGACGTCGCCAAGCACGGATGACGCTGTTGGGTCACCACCGGCACCACGCCCGTAAAACATGAGTGATCCCGATGCGTCGCCTTCGACGAGAACAGCATTGAATGCTTCCCGCACCGAAGCCAACGGATGCTGCAGATGCACCAAGGCAGGATGCACACGCACACTCACCGCCGACGAGTTCGGATCGCACTCGGCAATACCGAGAAGTTTTATGACATAGCCAAACTTGTGCGCCATCGCAATATCACCTGCGGTGATTTTGGAGACTCCCGTCGCCGACACGTCATCTGCTACCACATTCACGCCAAAGGCGAAGTTGGCGATGATCGCAATCTTCGCTGCGGCGTCCAAGCCTTCTACGTCGGCAGTTGGGTCGGCTTCGGCGTACCCCAACTGCTGGGCTCCGCGCAGTGCGGCCGCGTAATCAAGGCCTTCTTCGGTCATCTTGGTGAGGATGTAATTGGTGGTGCCATTCACGATGCCGAGCACCCGGCGTATCGGCTCACCACGCAGGCTCTCGCGCAGAGGACGAATCAACGGGATGCCACCACACACGGCGGCTTCAAACAGCAAGTCGATGCCGCGCTCGTCTGCAATCTTGAAAAACTCCGCCGAGCGTGCTGCCAGCAGCGCTTTGTTCGCAGTGACCACTGGTTTGCCTGCTTCAAGCGCGGCGCGAATCACCTCACTAGCGAGCGTGACGCCACCCATAACTTCTACAATGAGGTCCACATCGGCGGCGGTCGCAACCGCCAAGGCATCGGTGCCGACAACGGCAGCGCCAACACGCGACGGATGCTTGCCGGCATCGCTCACTGCGATGCGCACCACTTCAAGTGACACACCGGTTCTTGCTGCGATCACGTCGTGCTGGCGGGCAACCAATGCCGTAAAGGCTGAGCCAACCACACCATGACCCACGACGCCAATCCGCACGGGGGCAAGTTCGCCAGACGGCGCGTTATTGGCTTTCGCCATGCACTAAACGCTATCGGTCGCGTCGTTGCGCACGAGGTCGCCGTACGTTTCACGTCGCACCACGACGCGCGCAACACCATCAGCCACGAACACCACCGCTGGCCGCGGCACTTTGTTGTAATTGGAGCCCATCGAATGGCCATAGGCACCAGTGACGGGTGTGGCGATGACGTCGCCAACATGGATGTCTGCCGGCAACTTTGCATCCGCTATCAACACGTCGCCGCTCTCGCAATGTTTGCCCACCAGGCGAATGTCGAGCGTGCGCTCGGCTGCGCATCGCGACGGCACGAATGCTTCATACCCACTGCCGTATAACACTGGCCGCGGATTATCGCTCATGCCGCCATCAACAGCCACGTAGGTGCGCACCCCGGGAATTGCCTTGATGGTGCCCACCTCGTAGAGAGTTATGGCCGCCGAGGCGACAATGGCACGACCCGGTTCAACCAACACGGTGGTGCCCTTGCGTAGGTGTGCCGTTGCTGACCGCAGTGCGTTGGCCCACTCGGTAATTGACGGTGCTACTTCGTGATTCAGATACGCAACACCCAGACCACCACCGAGGGTGAGTTCGGGGAGCTCGATTTCATTCGCGAACTTCACCATCACTTCGGCAGCCTTGGTGAAGTTGGCAGTTTCGAACACGTTCGACCCGATGTGGCAGTGAATGCCGACGAGCTGCACTGATGATGACGACCGAGCGCGCTCGATTGCTCGCTTGGCATCACCATTACCGAGATTGAATCCGAACTTCGAATCATTCTGGCCAGTGCTCACGTACTCATGTGTGTGCACGTACACACCAGGTGTTATGCGCAACTGTACGCGCGGTGCTGGTACACCAGAAGCCACAATTGCATCGATGCGATCCAACTCGTCAAAACTGTCAACCACGATGTGTCGCACACCGACAACCATTGCCTCTCGGAGTTCTGCCACACTCTTGTTGTTGCCGTGCATCACGCAGCGATTCGCAGGCACACCTGCGTGCAATGCCACATACAACTCGCCACCCGTCGCCACGTCCAACAACAAACCCTCGTCATGCGCCAACTTCGCCATTGCCGTGCACAAGAACGCTTTGGTTGCATAGACCACGGCATCGGCACCGAACTCCCGCACTGCTTCTTGGCATCGCGAGCGCAGATGGGCCTCGTCATATACGAACAATGGCGTGCCATGATTCGCTGCCAACTCGTGCACATCACAGCCGCCGATGCGCAGGCGACCAGCCTCTATTCGCGCTGAATCAGGCAGTAAGTGTGGGCTCAGGCGACTCACATTTGCTCCGGTGTGTCGATACCCAAAAGGTCGAGGCCATGTGCCAGTACTCGCGCGGTGAGGTCACACAGTGCAAGGCGACTGGCGCGCAACTCATCGCTCTCTGCTTTGAGCACGGAACAGTGTTCATAGAACGAGGTGTACCGAGTGGAAAGTTCGTACAAATACGTACACAGACGATGCGGGCTGTAGCGCTCGAGCGCGTCCCACACGGCCGAGTCGTACTGCAACAGCCATAGCGCAAGTGCTCGTTCTTGTGGGTGGGCCAGCGTTGGTGTCACTGTTCGTGCCTCATCGCGGCTGGTGCCCGCACGGCGAAAAATACTGCAGATGCGGGCATGTGCATACTGCAAATACGGTGC
>JBEDEI010000128.1:0-4170 GCA_041175765.1 Actinomycetota bacterium
GCTTGCGCGCGCCAGATACACGGTCGCCTTGAATGCCTGGCTCGGTTTGGGCGATGGTCAGTTCTGCCGATGCCGGAATTTCCACACCGACGATCTCCGTGCCGTACAGGGCAATCTGTGCAGTGGCCGATTCGATGAGGTAGTCGGCAGCATCACCCAGTGTTTTCGGGTTCACATTGATTTGTTCGTAGGTGTCGGTGTCCATGAACACGAAGTCGTCCCCTTCTTTGTAGAGGAACTGCATGTCGCGGCGGTCGATGATTGCCTGCTCGACTCGCACTCCGGCATTGAAGGTGCGCTCAATGACCGCACCGGTTCGCGCGTTGCGCAGTTTGGTGCGCACGAATGCGCCGCCTTTGCCGGGCTTCACGTGCTGGAACTCCACCACGGTGAAGAGGCCCTTATCGAGCTCGAGGGTGAGACCGTTTCTTAGTTCGTTGGTGCTAATTGCAGGCACGAGATGTCCTTTGGTGATTCGGTGAGTATGTCGCAGCCGGTGTCGGTGACGACCACGAGGTCCTCAATTCGCACACCGCCGAGCCCTTCACGATAGACCCCTGGCTCGACCGTTACTACTTCACCCGACTGCAACGCTTCGGGCATCTGGGTACGCACCCATGGTTGCTCGTGGATCTGTAGGCCGACCCCGTGCCCCGTGGAATGAATGAACTCGTTGCCGAAGCCTGCATCGATGATGATGTCCCGACACACTTTGTCGACTTCACCGGCGGACACACCTGCTCGAACTGCACGCAAACCTGCCAATTGCGACTCGCGCACCACATCGTGCATCGTGCGCAACAGCGGATCCACATCGCCGATGAGATAAGTGCGCGTCATATCGGAGTGGTAGCCGTCGACCAACGCTCCGACATCGATGACGACCAAGTGTCCTTCTTCGATGACGGTGTCGGTCGGGCGGTGATGCGGACGGGCTCCGTTGGGGCCGGTTGCCACGATCGTGTCGTAGCTCGGGCCGTCGGCACCGTGGCGACGCATGCGGTATTCCAACTCGTCGCGCACATCGCGCTCCGTCGGCCGGCTCGACATCATTGCCGCGCACTCCTGCAACGCAGCGTCAGTACACGCAGATGCGCGCTTCATGCGGGCAATTTCTGCCGACGTCTTTCGTCGTCGCAAATGCGGAACGACACCTGCCACCGAGACGAGCGGTGTTTTTGCGTATCCACTCACGGTTTCGAACTGCGCGTGCGTGACCTCGGACGGATCGATGCCCACCCCCGACGATGCGGCAACCGCATGCTCGAGGCCTTCGCGCAATGCTGCAGCACTCGTTCCCACGACCACACGTGCCGCTGCGCCCGATGTTTGCAGTTGATGTCGTGCCTGCTCGCCGTAGCGGCCGTCGGTGACGAACACCATCTCATCGGGACGCACGATCAACGTGCCGGCCGAGCCGGTAAATCCCGTGAGCCAGCGAATGTTATTGAGGTCGAACACCAGCAAGGTGTCTGCTGTGCTGCGCGCACGCAATTCGTCGCGCACCATCTGGTCTCGTCCGGCCACCGACAGCGATGGCATTGCCCCTCGTGTGGCAAACGCTGGAGCGATGGTGGTCATTGTGACTCCACGTGGCGCACGAGCGCCTCGACACCCAAGACGTACGACTCGCCACCGAATCCGGCAATGGTGCCGATGGCCACCGGGGCAATGACACTTTCATGGCGCCACGGTTCGCGAGCGGCAGGGTTCGACAAATGCACTTCCACGACGGGCAAACCCACGCTCTTCAGCGCATCGTGCAGGCTCCAGGCAAAGTGCGTGAAGGCACCGGCATTCAACACGATGCCCACATAGTTCGTGCCCGCCTGCTGCACGATGCCAACGAGGGTGGCAAGGTCGTTGCTTTGCTCGCTGTGCACGCCGTAGCCGAGTCGTTGCGCGACCTCGGTGGCTTTTTGCACATGACTGGCCAGCGTGGCCGTTCCGTAGATCGCAGGTTCGCGCGTACCCAACAGATTCAAGTTGGGTCCGTGCAGAAGGAGCAGGCGACCTTTGGCTCCAGACATGGTGTTCAGGGTACTGAAAGGGCATCGAATGCTGCGTGCAAGGCGCCGTCTCCTGCTCGCTGCACACCGTGCACCAGTTCAATTCCGTTCGGGCCGTCGAGTACGAACGCCAGACCATCGACTGCTTTCTTGTCACGCTGCATGAGTTCGATGAGTTCGCCACGAGACACGCCCTTCGGGGCCGCCACCGACAGTCCGTAATGCCCGACGATCACCTCATGATGTTGTGCAACGCGTGCATCATCGATTCGTCCAAGCGCACGCGCCAAATGAGCAGCAAACATCATCCCGATGGCAACTGACTCGCCGTGTGCGATGGCGAAGTCGCTGGCAATCTCCAATGCATGTCCGAGTGTGTGACCGTAGTTCAACACCACGCGGCGACCGGCCTCACGTTCATCGCTACCCACGATCTCTGCCTTGATCGCCACACATCGCGCAATGCGTTCATCGAGTGGCAGCGCAAGCAAGTCGTCCCCCACCAAGAAGTGGTACTTGGCCATCTCACCATGCCCGCAGCGACGCTCACGCTCGGGCAGCGTTGCCAGAGCCTCGGTGTCACACACCACGCCGCAGGGTTGCCAGAACGCGCCGACGAGATTTTTGCCGGCCGCCAAGTTGACGCCCGTCTTTCCCCCAATCGCTGCATCGATCATTCCCACGAGCGTGGTGGACACATGTATCACTCGCACCCCGCGATGCCAGGATGCAGCGGCGAACCCGGCCACGTCGGTCACCAATCCCCCGCCGACGCCAATCACCAGATCATTGCGTGTTATCCCGGCTGCTGCGAACTCCGAGCACAGGCGCTCGATGGTGGCGAGTGTCTTGTGCGACTCGCCATCACCAATGACATGTCGCGAAAGCGCCACACCGGCGGGCACGTGCTTGGCGACATCCACGGCGATGTTGGCTTGTGTCACCACGGCCACTCGTCGCACATCAGAAGGAATGAGCGAGGCAAGTTCCCGAATTGCGCCGGCACCGACGACCACGTCGTACGACCGACTGCCAAGATCCACCTTCACTCGCTGGGTCATGTGCCGTGCCTTGTTGTCAGCGAACCCACGACCAGTTGCACCACTTCGTTGATGGGTTTTCCTACCGTGTCGATCCGCACGGTTGCCACGCTCTCATATAAATGTCGACGCATCTCACTCAGCGTCGCAAGACGCGCTGTGGCGTCGCCATCCAAGAGCGGGCGATGACTGCTGCGCCCCGTGCGATCCCCGAGTGTCGCCACATCGGCATCCAACCACACCACGGCCTGCGCTTTGTGCTTCATCAACGACCGATTGTCGTCGCTCAACACGGTGCCACCCGCTGCGGCAATCACGAGGTCACCCTCCGTGGCGAGCACATCGGTCAACACCGCACTTTCCGCAACCCGAAACGCAGCCTCACCGTCTTGTGCGAAAATGTCACGAACTGGTTTGCCCGCTCGCGCCTCCACCAGATCATCGGTGTCGACGAACGGCATCCCCAACTGCACCGCCACGCGCTTGCCGACGGTGGTCTTGCCGGAGCCCATCATTCCGACCAGCACGATGACGCGCGGCATGGCCGTTAGTGCAACGACTCGGAGAATGCTCGGGCATTGCGCACGAACTCGGCAATGGAGTCGCCACCAAATTTGCGTTGTGCTTCACCCGCCAACACCAGAGCAATCATCGTCTCGGCTACCACACCCATGGCTGGCACGGCGGTTACATCGGTGCGCTCCTTGAAGCTCACCGTTTCTTGCTTCGACAGCACGTCGACGGTTTTTAGGGTGGGGCGATTCAGCGTGGACAACGGCTTCATTGCGGCGCGCACGACGAGCACCTCTCCGGTGGTCATGCCGCCCTCGGTGCCTCCCGCCTTGGCCGTCTCGCGTCGGTACGACTTCGTCGCCTCATCCCACACGATTGCGTCGTGTGCCTCGCTTCCACGGCGGGCTGCGCCGGAGAAACCATCGCCGATCTCCACACCCTTCACCGCCTGGATGCTCATCACCGCCTGTGCGAGCATCCCATCAATCTTGCGATCCCAGTGCACGTGGCTGCCCAGACCAATCGGCAAACCGTAGGCCAAGACTTCGACCACGCCACCGAGACTGTCGCCGTCCTTGGCCGCAGATTCGATCTCGGCAATCATCTGC
>JBEDEI010000129.1:0-3544 GCA_041175765.1 Actinomycetota bacterium
CGCGTGAAGTCTCCAAATGAGTGGGCGAGTTGTTCAACAAGGGCGACATCTGGCCCGAGATGTTCGGCCATTCGCGGGTCGACTCGCGGGTTGTAGATGGCGAAATACCAGAACGAGGCAAAAGCAATTGCGCCGAGATGTGCCGCAGAAATCCACGAATGTCTGCGAGCAAAGTCAAGCAACGCAGTAATATGTCCGCTCGCGATGGTGCACACGGCAACGATCGTGAGGAAATAGACCATCCCCAGTGGCCGAGCCAGAATCACGATGAATCCGCTCAGCGTGAAACACCACAGCCCCCACATGTCGCGCCGCGCAGCGTTCAATAAGCCAGGCAATGACAACCAGATGCCGATGGCGCCGATGATTTCGAGACCGCTCGTGTTGACAACGGACGCCAAATACATCACGGCCGGAACCATGACGGCAAGCAGAGGCACGATCGTGAGTTTGCGGACGCGAAGCGAGGTAATGGCGAGCGCAAGGATCATTGCGGCAACGAGCGCACTGAGGATTCGTGCGAAAAACCAAGACATATTTGAAGCACCAAGCAAGGTGGCAAGCCCTGGAACGAGGTAGACGACCGGCGTGTAGAGCCCCATTGTGGTGAGTGCCTTGCCTCCGTCAGGTTGCCAGTCTTCGACCCGCAGTTCACACGCTGGAACAGTGGCTTGAGCCACAAAGCAGCGTTGCACCTCGTGTGAGCCGTCGAATTGTTTGTCAATGTCAACGTGCGACGACCAATAGGAGTACTCCATTCGCCCGGTGAGCTGCACGTCATCGACGAGACCCTGCACGTTGGCATCGTCGTTGACTGGGCGGCCGTCGACTGAGAGATTCGTCGGTGTCGTCGCCTGAACGAGATCGGGAGAAAACGGAAGTGACGCGAGCGCTCCGTCGTTGAGTAGTGCAACAGCCGCGGCTGGTTCGCGACGCTCACTCGATACCAAACTGAGGTCGAAACCGACTTTTGCGTCAACGGGCAACTGCAGCGCCGCATTCACGTCCTCGCGCACGACGTTTGGGGCAGAGCGAGCAAGAACCGAGCCGTCGCTATCGAGAAGAATCACCTCAGCGATAGTTGAGGTATCGGAATACGCCCAACCTTCGACTGCAATTCTCCAACCGTCGAGTGGTTCACCGATCCACTCACCGCGCACGACGGCTGCCGCCTTGACATAGTGAGATGCCTCGTCGGGGGCCGAGCCGAGCGGGGTCAGTTGTGACCACAAGGCAAACAGGGAGAATGCTAAGACGAGGCTGACGGCGAACACCCGCAACGAATCGCGTCGCGAGTCGTTCATCGCTTTATCTTAGAGATGAGCGAAGTAGTCTGATTTCATGAGCCAAGAGCAACGTCGTCCGCGCCCAGCCCCTGAACCTCGTGCGGCGAATGTCAACTCGGTGTTGTCGATTGCCGTTGCCGTGTTGGCCGTATTGCTTGGGTTCTTCATCTTGCGTGACCTGCGCAACGACAACTCGGTCGCCGGCCCAGAAGAAGCGGCGGCACCTGTCGAAGAGACACCCACTGAAACCACGGCCGACCCGTTGATTCCGGTCGAAACCACGGCCGCGCCAGTTGCGCTCACCGCGTTCAAGGTGCAGGTGGCAAACGCTTCGGGCGTGAGCGGTAGCGCTGGTCTGCTGACCACCGATTTGCAGGGCAAGGGTTATATCGTGCAGCCGGCCATCAACAAGTCGGAAGTGACGCCGCGCCAGACCGCGACGGTCGTCTACTACCTCTTGGGAAGCGAATCGGCGGCTGCACAAGTGGCTGGCGAACTCGGCGGTGTCGCGACTGCGCCGATGCCGACGCCGATTCCAACCGAGACCGGCAGTCTCGGTGAGGCAAGTGTGCTCATCTTGCTCGGCACCGATTTGGCGGGCAAGCCACTTGCCATCATCTCGGGTGGCGTCGCAACGCAGCCCGTCGCAGTCACAACGACGACAACAGGCTGAGCCGCGCGGCGCTGCGCGCCGTACGTACGCCTATCGTCGCGCGAAACACCTCACTCGTGCACCAATGCGAGCGAGAGCTTTGTCACGTACGGCGCCAACCAGCCCGACGTATTGCCCAACGGCAGTACGCAGTCATCCAGCACGTATCCGAGTTCGTCGATCATGTAGCGCCGACGCCGCTCGACACGGCGCATGAGTGAGGCGTCAAGTGCGCGCAGCCGTTCGCGTAACGATTCATCGGCAAGCGCAACGCCATCTTCGAGATTCACGTAACAGAAGGGTCCTCGACTCACTGGGATGATGTCGGCTTGCAACACCATGCCTGAGCGCAAGGCAACGGTGCTGTCGCGCGAGAAAGGCGAATTCACCCATTCGTCGAGATGCAAGTAGTGGCCGGGGTTCAATGCAAAGTCAAAGAGTGAGGGGTCGCGAGCCTCATCTGCAGCGGCAAAGACCTCACCACCTGTGGCGCCGAGCGAGAGCGCGCCGTACCACGCGCGAACAACCTCCACATAGTTGGCAAACATGCGTGACGAGAACTCGCGAATGGCGTCAGGCATCTCGTGCGGTCCATTGGCGACAGCACCAGCACGACATGTCAGCGCTCCTGCGACTCCGAATGCAGTCGTGAGTGCATCACCTCGTGCAGCTTCCTTGGCCGAGGCGCTCGCCAGGCCACGACGCGCCTTCTCGCCAAAGCCAACCATGCGGTGACAGCTCAACGTCAAGCCCTTGCTGTCGAGGTGACGCTCGAGTTCGTCTTCACGCACACCGACTCGCACATGCTGGAGTAGCGACATCATCCCCGTCGAACTCACACAGGCGGCGTATTCGAAGTGTTGAATCTGTTCCGGCTCGTTGATCGTGCGCAGACCACTGTCGACGCTCATCAGCAAGTCAGTCGCGTTGTTTACCTCACCACTGCCGACAAGTGAACGCAACAGGTCGACAACAAATGCGGGAAGATCAATGGGTGATGGTGAGCCTCCGCCGATGAGCGAAGTCGAGTATGTCTTCCAACCAATGCATCCCACCCGCGAGCCGTCTCTCACGCCATCTCCTGCGAGGATGTCACGCAGACTGCGCGAACGGTCACGCGGCTGACCCATGAGGCTGAGGTCTTGCCAGAGTTCTACTTCGACACCAATCGCAGGATCGGGTGCATAACCAAGACACTCGTTGCCCACGAGCAGCCGCGGAGCATGTTGCCCTGCGGTATCAAGAATCAGCATCGCCTCTTCAAATCGCGGGTCAAAGCCCGTGAGATAGGCGAGATTTGCCGAGTGCTCACGATCACCCCACACCACGAGGGTGTCAAGTTGTTGCTCGTGGGCGCAACGACAAAGGGTTGAGAGACGTGATCGATAGATGTCAGCAGAGAGCGCAGGTGGAGGAGACGGGACCTCCACAATTGGAAGCGGTCGCTCACGCAATGCAACGGGCACTGGTTCAGCCTCTCACGAGCCGGTGTGCTGCGCGAGCCAGTGCCCGCGTGCTTCGGCATATCGCTCGCGCACCTGAGCTGTCGCTTGCGCCTCGATAATCGTGCTGGGTGCATCGAGCGGCCACGTCGGCAAGTCACCAG
>JBEDEI010000130.1:0-3140 GCA_041175765.1 Actinomycetota bacterium
GGGGACACCTTTTGGTGCACGACACCATCATCCGACCAGCGATCCGTCACGCCGTAGCAGGTACGCACGCGAACACCCACCTCGTTACATGCCTTGGCGATCATTTCCAGTGATCCATCAATGGCTCGCGGCGATTCATGGTGATCGATGATGCAGGTGGTGCCTGCCAGCGCGGCTTCCACCGCACCCAATTTGGCCGACCAGTAGATGGTGTCAAGGTCGTGGGCTGCATCAAGACGCCACCACACGAGCGAGAGCATGTGCGAAAAACTCGTGGCTGTGGCTCGTGGTGCAGGCATACCGCGCGCCAGTGCGGAGTACAGGTGGTGGTGCGCATTCACGAACCCGCTCGTTGTGGTCATTCGTCGTCATCCCCACCACGACGCATCGGCAATTGCGTTCGCCACTGTCCGTCTAGATCGTGCAACGCTGCGGCTACGGCACCTGCGGTCGGCACCAAACCGATCTCGCCAACTCCCTTGATGCCGTAGGGGGCATTGGGTTGCGGACGCTCGACCAGGATGACGTCCATCGGTGGCACATCCTTGGCCCGCAAAATTCCCAAACTGCGCAGGGTCATGTTGGTGGGGAAGCCAGTGAGCGGATCACTCGGGAAGTCTTCGGTCAACGCGTACCCCAAACCCATGTGGATGCTGCCTTCGATCTGGCCTTCACACAATGTGGGGTTCATGGCACGCCCCACGTCGTGGGCGGCAACGACACGCTCGATCTTTTCTGTTTCGCGATCCATGATCACCAGTTGCGCTGCGTAACCGAAAGTGGAGTGGATGATGGGATGCTCGACCTTTGGATCGCCCAACTTGGTGGTCCAGTCCACTCGATATTCGCCAACATGGTCTACGTCCTTGGTGAGACCGGCAGCCAAGGCCGTTGCGCATGCGTCGCGTACGGCACCGGCACCCATCAACGTTCCACGTGAGCCCGTGGTTTGTCCCAAGCCCAGCTCGCGCGTGGTATCGACGACGACGCGCATCTTGGCGGTATCGATTGGTACATGTGCCGACAGCTCTTCGATCACCACTTGAATGGCGATGGTGTTGATGCCCTGACCCATTTCGGTCCAGCCATGGCGAACTTCGATTGACCCATCAGATTCGATGCGCACCACTGCTTTCGTCACTTCTTTGAAGCCGTTGCCAAGACCACTGTTTTTCAAGCCGAGGCCAATCCCGACGGGTTTGCCGGCTGCCCGCGCCTCGTCGTACTGCGGCTTGATGGCCTCCAGACAGGCAAGCGCTCCATCGCAACCCTCATCCATGATTTGACCCGGACCCCACACCATGCCAGGACGAATCACGTTGCGCCGGCGAATTTCCCAGCCGCTGATTGCGACTTTTTCTGCGAGGCGATCCAACATGCCTTCCATGGCGAACTGTGCCTGATTCGCTCCGAAGCCCCGAAAGGCACCACCAACAGGGTTGTTGGTGCGCACCGCGATGGCTTCGACATCAATGTGCGGCACATGGTACGGCCCGCTGGCATGACCTGCCATTCGTTCGAGGACTTTCATGCCCACGCTGGCGTATGCGCCAGAATCGCCGACGGCTCGAACTCGCAGCCCGGTCAACACACCATCGTTGTCGCAACTCATCTCGTAGTGCATGCGTATGGGATGACGTTTGGCATGCATCAACAAGCTTTCTTCGCGCGACAACACACATTTGACTGGCTTGTTCACGAGCCACGCAGCGAGTGCCGTGTGCGCCTGATTGGACATGTCTTCCTTGCCGCCAAATGCACCACCATTGGAGATGAGCTCGACCGTCACTTGATCGTTCGGTATGCCCAACACACGCGCAATGTCGTTGCGGTCATCCCAGATGCCTTGGCCGCCTGAATAGACCATGACGTGACGAAGAGCAGAATCATCTCTGCCGTTCAGGGAACTCACCACTGCGACGGTCGCTTCAGGTTCGAGGAAGGCGTGTTCGATGCGCTGCGTCTGGAACGTTTCGCGCAAGACATGTGCACTCGTGGAAAAGGCTGTTTCTACGTCACCGCGCTGGTACGTGCTGGTGCTGAGCACGTTGCCGTCAGTTTTCCACACCGCAATTTCGCTCGACTGCAGCGCGGTATCCACATCGGTGATCGGCGGCAGCACGTCGTACTCCACTTCCACGAGTGCGCTCGCAGCCCGCGCCTGCAGGCGCGTCTCTGCCACCACGATTGCCAACACGTCTCCTGCATAGGAAGTTTGGCCACCGACCGGAATCATGACAGGCCAGTCCTTGTAGATGATGCCCACCATGAGTTCACCCGGAATGTCGGCGGCAGTAAACACGGCATGCACACCTTCTGCCCGCGCGGCTGCATCAGTGCGAATTGCTTTGACCGTGGCACGGGCGTGGCTCGTGAAGTGCAGTGCGGCATGCAACATTCCGGGTATGCGAAGATCGTCGATATAGCCGCGGTCTCCGAGCGCCAACGCTGCTGCTTCGTATTTTGGTGTGCGAGTGCCGATCCCGGCTACGTCGGGCATCGCAGGTATGTGGTTTTTGGCTACGCAGTCGATGGCTTCGAGAATCTTGGCGTAGCCCGTGCAGCGACAGAGATGAGCACCGAGGTGTCGTGCCATATCCTCGCGCTTCAACGCCGAACCTTTTTTGTCGATTTGGGCCTTGGCCCGCACCACGATGCCTGGTATACAAAAACCGCATTGCAGACCACCGCAAGCAGCGAATGCATTGGCGAAGCGCTCGCGCTCTTCGACGCTCACACCTTCCAGCGTGGTGATGGACTTGCCGGCTGCCTTTTCGAGGCTCGTTTGACAGGAGACCACGGCCTTGCCATCCACGAGTACCGTGCAGCAACCGCATTGACCCGAGGGTGAACAACCATCCTTTGGTGAGGTGATGTTCAATTCCTCACGGAGAGCCGACAACAAATGAGGATGTGGCTGACGCACCACTACCGGGGTGCCGTTGACGAGGAGTTCAGTCACCTTTACAGTTTGTCAAAGGGAGAGCCAGGTCACAACGGATGCCCCTGTGCATCGGTGCGGGGCCCGCGTTGGCGGGTCAGGCGTTGGTAGGCCTCTGGGCGGCGGTAATAGTCCATGTCAAACAGGGTGTTCTGGTAGTTCTTGCACCATTCCAGGTCACAATCGGCCACGATTACCT
>JBEDEI010000131.1:0-5075 GCA_041175765.1 Actinomycetota bacterium
ATTCCGGCAATTACCAGCACCGTGAGCGACGACTTCTTCGTCTCGGTGATTTCGGTGACGTCATCCTGGAGCGCCTTGAATCGCTGCTCGAGATCTTCGCGGGTGACGTTTTGGCGGTTGCTCACTTGGCGCCCCGATTCAGTTCGAACACAGAAACGCGCGACCAGGCCACCACCGAAATGGCGATGCCCACCGCCAAGGTGATGACATACGGCACGAACGACAAACCGTCAGCCTGATCTGGCCACAACGTGAACAGCAGAATGTCCTGGCTGAACCGCAGGACACCCACCAACAGGATGATGATGCCCACCGACAGACAAAACGCAGCAAGCAGACCGAACGCCAGCCAGCGCCCAGCACCCTTCAGTGGGCCAAGCGTCTCTTGCTTGGCGTAATCACGCACCAGTTCAATGGTCTCCACCGGGTCGAATTGCACCCCTTCTGTCTATCGGTGAAGCGCTTACGGTTGGCGAGGCAACAAATCTGGCGTCACCGGCTCGTTGCTGAACCCCGACATCGCCTGCATGAGATCGTTCCAGATCGGTCGGTAGGCGCTCTGGTTGCTGACTCCGGTGCCGTTCAAGATGAGCGCAAAGGAAATCAGGCTGTCAACTGCATCGACAGTGGAACCGCTCGTGACGCGTGGTGTATCGCTCACCGGATAAAAACCGCTCAGCGATTTGACGATGCGTAACGTGCCAGTTTTGGCCACCACTCGTCCACGGGCGGGCCCGGTCGTGAGTTGATCGCGCAGTGTGCCACTCGTGCCGGCCACCGCCAATGCTTGGCCGAGGGGGCTCGCAAGCCCGTAACTTTCAAGCAGGGCAACGAGCAATCCGCACGACACACGATTGCCTCCGTCGAGACCAGAACCATCTGCAAGCACGATGCCAGCGGTGTCGATTCCCCGTGCTTCAAGCACCTCGGCAATCACTTGCAATCCTGCGACGCGAGTCGGTTGTTGTTTGCGTACCAAACCGATTTCTTTGAGCAGCAACTCCGCGGCATTGTTGTCGCTGTTGGTGAGGAGGTCGACGAGAATCGACGACAGTGGCGCACTCGTGATTCGCGCGAGTTCTGTGGCCGATGCCGGTGCAGTGGACACCAAGCCGCTGCGTGGCGCAGCGAACACGCGAACATTGCGCGCCGTGAGCAGTCGCGTGAGTGCAGTCGCTGCACCCACCGCGGGGTTGGCTGGCTTGAAGGGTTCACCGACGAGCACACCATCGTCGACCATCAACGCCCCGAGTGGTCCTGCCTCGATGGAGCGAATCCCGTCACCCCACGTCGACACGTATCGTTCGGCGTCGTACCGCGACTCGTCACCAACGACCGAACCGGTCACACTGATGATCCCTGTCTCGGCGAGTGCGTCGGCCAACGAGTCGAGATAAGTCGGGGCGAGTGTGGAGTACACCTGTGTCGGCGGGTATGCCCGAGTCGACAACAGTGGATCGCCACCGCCAACCAGCCACATGTTGCCGAGCACGTTGGCGCCGGACCGAGTTCCGATGACGGCGGTGGTGAACCGATAGTCGGGACCAAGCACATCAAGCGCCGCCGCAGCCACCAACAATTTCATATTGCTCGCCGGGATGAGTGCTCGTTGTGCGCGCACGGCGACGACTGCTCGCGATTCGGCACGAACCACCAAGCAGGAGTCGGCGGGCAGATTCGGTACCAGTGATGACAATCGAGTGCGAACCTTGGCCACTCGTGCTTCGATGGCGGCGGTTCGCGCAATACGGCGAACAGAGAACACCGGCTCCCATGGTGGTGGGTCGACGCTCATTGCAATGGTTTGTGGTGCAGCGGTCCCGGCGGCACTACGGGTCACCTGCCAGGCAGAAAAAAGTGGCACGAACAGTACGGCGGCAGCCACGATGATGCTCACGGCCGCGCGTTGTGTTTCGACCTCGGCAACATGCTGGTCGAACGTGCGCAGCCGTCCGAGTACGCGATTGACGAGACGCTTCATTGGGCAATTCCCCGCTGGAGCGCATAGCGGTACGCGTGGCCGAGCGCGCGCACGGCACGTGGCCCGCTCGCATAACACATACCACCGTGGGCACGAACGGTGCGTGGCCCGGCATTGTTCGGATCGGCCACGGCAAGTTCCGTGGCAACGAGCATCGGCTTGCCCGTTGCCTTGCTCAATTCATGTGCTGCCGTGGCGAAGCGCTCATCTTGACGTTCGTGGTACTCCACGATGCGCGCCAGGCCATGGTCGGGATGAAAACCGCCTTCGCGCATCAATCGTGCTTGATTCGCCTGAATACCGATTCCCAGATATACGACGGCATCGACGGCACTTGAATGCGCGAGTACTTCCAACACCGCGGGAATCGTGTCGCGCGTTTCACCGCCCGCACAGTCCACCGGGTTGTTGCGCGACCAACGTGCCACGAGCAGTTCGTCCAACTGTTCCATGACATCGGCGGGAAGATCAGCGAGGCGCAACATTCCGTCACCACTCAGGGCATCCGATGTCACCACTCCCCAACCGCCGGCCGTCGTAAGAATTGCCACGCGATTGCCCCGCGGCAGTGGTGAGGTGGCAAAGAATGCCGCAGCGTCGAATGCTTCTTCGACGCCAGCGGCGCGTACGACACCGAGTTGGCGGCACAAACCGGCGAACACATTGTCATCCGATGCCATTGCACCGGTGTGGCTGGAGGCGGCGCGGGCGCCTTCTGCAGATGCACCACCTTTGAGGATCACCACCGGTTTTCGCGCGACGGACATCTCCAATGCCGAACGCAGTCGTTGACCATCGGTGATCCCTTCGATGTAACTCAAAACGGTGCTGGTGGCAGCGTCGCGCGACAGCCACTCGATGTAATCGGCAACATCCACCGCGGCTGCGTTGCCAGCCGACACCGCCCGCGCCACACCCACACCCGTTGCTCGCGCGAGGTTCATGAAGCTGGATACGAAATTGCCACTCTGGCTGGCGATGGAGATGCTCCCGCTCGGCGGGTATGGCGCCACGATTTGTGCACAGAGCGAACTCGGCGTACTCACCACGCCTTGGCCATTGGGGCCCGCCAACAGCACATTGGCATCCCGTGCGGCTTGCACCAAACGAGCCTCGGCCAATTTTCCTGCATCATCTGCTTCGCCGTAGCCGGCCGAAGTGACGAAGGCGGCGCGGATGCCACGGGCCGCACACTGCTGCAACGACTGTTCATTCACGCCGGCCGGAGTACAGAAAAAAGCGAGGTCGAATACTCCACTTGGGAGTTCTTCGACGGCGGCCACCGTCTGGATGCCCAACACGTTCTCCCGGGACAAATTGGTGGCAGCAATCTGTCCGCGGTATCCGCTTGCCAGCAGATTGTGGAGTGAAACGAACCCGAACTTCCCAGGATGGGTCGACGCACCGAGCACCACCACGCCCCGCGGGTCGAACAACGCGCTGAACCCAGCATCATCGTGCCGCGGGAATGCTGCTGCCCTTTGGGTCGACGCGGCTGCAGCATCGATTTCCACCAAGGCATCCACGGCGATGGGTTCACCAGTGGCAGTCACGATCAGCGGATTGATATCGATGGATGCCACATCGCTGCGGCTGAGCGCCGTTTGTGCAACGGCATTGACCGTGCTCCAGAGCACGTCCCGACGCAACGAGGCCTGACCCCGAAACTCACCAAAGAGTGACGCTGTGTCCAGATTGTCGAGCATGTCGTCCAAGTCATGTCGCCCGAGCGGTGCCACGCGCATCTGTACGTCGTTGAATGCTTCGGCACTCACTCCTCCGATACCCACGACGACCACGGGTCCGAACATCGGGTCGCGAACCATGCCCACCAACAGTTCACGATTGCCGGCTACCTGTTCGGCAACCAAAATTGCGACGTCTCCGTCGTCGGCGCGACGCAGTGCAACCAAGTCGGTTGCAGCGCGCCGCACATCGTCGGCACTCGAGAGGCCGAGGCGCACGAGCCCGCGTTCGCTCTTGTGGGCCAATCGTTCACCAACCAGCTTTACGACCACGGGAAAACCAAGTTCGACGGCAGCGCTTGCTGCGTCTTGCGGCGAGTTGGCGACGACTTCCCGTGCAAAACGTGCACCGTGTTCGGCCAGGATGCGTTTGGAGTCGTACTCGCTCAGAGTTTGTCGGGCCGTCACGTATCACAACGGTAGTGTTCGAGGCTCATGCACATCGTTGCTGCATTATTCGTCGATAACTTCGCCATGCGCCAAGTAGAGGGGCCTTCGACGCGTCTCGATCTCACCGGTGTGTATTTCTCCCAGGTGGCCCCGCAGCCGCCGCCATGCACATTGTCACCACATTTGGTGGTGCTCATCCACTGCCCCGCTGGCCAACCAGGCGAAGGCGTATTGCAAGTGGTGTTTCAACGACCCGGTGTGGATCCGCAATCCACTCCGCCGATTGCACAAAACGTGAGCCCGTTCTCTGTGGAATCGGGCAAATTCACCTATCGATTGGTGCGTGCGGAACTCCCGATCGAGCAGTACGGACAAGTCATCGCCCACTGTCGGATCGGTCTTGGATCGTGGATGGCCGTGCCGTTGACCGTATTGCCGCCGGTCAGCTGACCATTTTGCCGTCGGTGTAGTCAGCCGCACACCCCTCGGGGGAACTATCGTCGCAGCCGTGGCGAAATTGACGAGTGAGCAGGATCGCCTCGCCGTCGCGATGATTCGTGGTCTGGCGATGGATGCTCCGCTTCTGGCCAAGAGCGGTCACCAGGGAACGGCGATGGCGCTTGCTCCATTGGCGCACGTCTTGTACAGCCGAATCATGCGTCACGATCCAACGCAACCGCACTGGAGCAACCGCGATCGGTTCATCCTGTCCAACGGACATGCGTCAATCTTGCAGTACGCAGTGCTGTACCTGAACGGCTACGGAGTGGAACTCGACGATCTGCGCGCGTTTCGTCAGTGGGGCTCAGCAACACCCGGCCATCCTGAGGCAGGGCACACCGCCGGTGTGGAAGTCACGACTGGTCCGCTCGGACAAGGCTTTGCCAACGCTGTCGGCATGGCGTTGGCCGAACGCAATCTGCGGGCGCGCTTCGGGGCAGACCTGCATGATCACCACG
>JBEDEI010000132.1:0-2657 GCA_041175765.1 Actinomycetota bacterium
GATGTGGTGCTGCTGAGTCTGCGTAATGACCTCCCCCATATAGGGGTGGTCCAGCGCCGGGGTACTGATGCCTGTATCGATCAGCACCATCTGGCGCGCCGCAGCGACCCCACCTCCCCACGCCGGGTAGTGAGCGTCGAGCGCCACCCCCAGCATCACTGGGCACTCCCGGGTGGTCATGTGGGCAACACCCTGCTCGGCAGCCAGTTCGGCACGGGCGATCAACCCGATGCCACCCTCGAGCACGCCGCATTGCGAGTGGTGCAACGGGAGACCAATGTTTCGCTGGCCATCGACGATCTGCACCAAATCGGCGCATTCGGCGACCAGGGGCGCGACCCTCGGAGTGGACACACCATCTCTGTCGCATACTTGGCCATCATCGGCGCTGAGCGCGAACTTGCCGTACACCCCGATGACGCGGTCGGTCACGTCAGCCGCGTGCAGTTTCGCCCGGTGGTCGATGTGTTGGCGCGACCGAATCGCCTGGAGTTCGACCACGAAGACATCGTCTTGCGTGCCATTGCCCTGGCTCGCACCCTGGTGACCACCACACCACTGGCCACCAAGTTCCTCCAGCACGAATTCACCATGGGCGAACTGCGACGGGTGTACGAAGCCCTGTTCCACGAGTCGCTCGACTCTGCTGAGGCGGCCGAGCGCCCGGGGCATGCCGACAGCGTTCGGGCGTATCTTGCCAAACTCGAGCGTTACAGCCAAAGCAGCGCACCAGAACTCGTGCGCACCTTCAACGAACTGGCCCAGGTAATGCCGCGCACCATGCCTGTGCAGTCATTGCAGGAAGGTTTTGCCTCGCGGGGAGCACCCGAAGATTCCCTCTCGTCGTCGCTCGACATTGCTCGTCTCGACATTGCTCGTCTCGACTTTGCTCGCCAAGCCCAGCTGATGTCGCGTCTGGTCCGACAAAGCAGTCGGGTGCGCGCACCACGACCGCCAAAACTGCTCAAGTCGCTCGACCCCACCAACTTTGCGCGCAAAGTGCAAAAACTCAATATTCTCGCCCCAATCGAGGGGGAATCACGACCCACATTCGATCGCTACGGCAAGCCAGCGGCGTTGTTCTGCTTGAATCCCAGTCGGGAACACTCGCCATTTCTCCTCCGGCTCGATAGCTCATCTCGCAGCGACTCGTCCGAGACCGAGTAACGCAGGGTAATTTACTCTTCGATTACTTCTTCGTGGCGCGTCACAACCTGCAGTGTTGCGTGCGTTCACTACACGGTGGTGCATTCGGCGCATATTTCCTCCTTTCAGGCGCCGGATGCCACCACTGCATCACACCGTTGGTCTATGGTGACGTACCCCAATCCCACCCCCGCCGCGAGGAGGCACTGATGACCCCACTTTCTCCAATCAACACAACCACCACAACCGATCCCGCACTCTCGGTTACGGCAAGCGGCCTTCGACAATTGTTGTCTGCAGCATCGGATGCCGGTCTTGGTGCACTGGTGTCTGCGGATTCCATCAACAACACGGGCGGGCACATCGTCATTACGTTCAACTCTCGCGAAGTGCGCGCGCTGACCAATTGGCTCAACACCATCGCAGAACTCCACCGCCAAGCACCCATCACAGCCAGTGCAATTCCCATGGTCACCGATAGCACTCCGGTGAGCGACACCTGGATGTCGCAGGTCACCGACGTGGCGCGCACGACACCAAATGGCTACACACCCGCAATCATCCCAGCCAAAAACACCACACGAAAGCACAACACATGAGCGCCACGATTTCTCTCGGCACGGTTGAAGTCTCCGAATTGCGTCGTCTCTTTGACGTGCTCTTCATGCTGCGCATGGAAAGTAAGAACGTCACGGCAATCACGGTCTACTGCACAGGCGGCAAGCGCCGCTGGCTCATCGTCACCGATGAACTGACCATCGTCATCACCGGCGACACTGCACGATTCGACGGCGCCTACCGTCTGCCACTCACCATCATGGCCAACGCTGGACGCCATGGCGCAGTTGGCGGTGACGTCACCTTCACCATTACCGACAACATGGTGTCGGCGGAGTCGTCACTCGGTGTGCAAACTCTGCCTTGCAGTCAAATCCCCATTCCCACACCACATCGTGCACCGATCACCCGTTCACGGGTATGGGCGCAACTCGGCGGCAAAGAACTCGCCCACGTGGTGTTCTCGGGCGCCAATCCACCATTTGAGGCCGGCCTGGCAGACGACGACGAGCAGAGCAAGAACCCCGACCACTTCCTGGTTGCCGTCGAAGACGGACGCCTCGTCGTGAGCAGTGATTGGTCGGGCGCCAAGCTCTACGTGATGCGCGCCAAGACCTCTGCAGAAACTCGCGGCACGGGCCACGTGAAGGTCGACCCCGACTTCCTGTCGGTCATCATCAACTGTGTGGATCACGACTCCACCTGGAAACTGTCGTTTGATCCCAAGCAACCGCACGAAATCGTGTTGGAGAGCGACAGTCAATACATCGTGGCAGAGATGACCATGACACCTTCCGTCAAACTGCATGATCGTTTGGTGAAGGTGCTCGAGCGTGACAAATTCGAATTCGACACTGCGGCTGACGGCTCCATCGGGGTACGCCACGAGGGTGTCGTGGTGTCGATCCATATCTTCGACCGCGATGGCGAAGACACACCCATGGTTCGTCTGA
>JBEDEI010000133.1:0-18539 GCA_041175765.1 Actinomycetota bacterium
GTGTACGCGTGCGACGCCCCCCGTACGGGCTCGCCGACAACACGTGATTCCACTGACAGGCCAAGCACACCTCCACGGTGTAGGCGGTGAACAGTTCTGGTCGGGTATCTGCATCACGCAACACACGCGGAGAGGTCACACACTTGCCCGATTTGGGCAACCGTGGCCCGAAGAGATACGTGACGTTGCGTAACTCGTGTTGTGCACACACCGGACACGCTGTTCGGCGAGCAACTCCGTAGTGCTGGGCGGCGCGCCGTAGGTCGATGTTGGCATCACATGCATCGTGGCGAGGCACCGCACCGCACAAAACACGATCAAGATACGCACGACGCAACATGCGAAAGTCGATGACTGCACCGCGTACCGCACCGCGTTTTGTGCCTGCTCGTTTGGCCACGAGCCACACCGTAGTGCGCTCAACCTTGCGCTCAACCTTGCGTGTGCTGAGCCCACCAGGCATCGAGGCGGCGGCGAATCTCGTCATCACCCAACAGCCCTTCGTCAAGGCGGATCTCCATCAAGAAATCCATGGCCTCGCCGACCGCACGACTTGGCCCAATCCCCAAATGCGCCATCACTGCCGTGCCGTCCAATTCCGGGCGCAGTGCGGCGAGTTCCTCTTTTTGGGCGAGCTCATCGATACGCGACTCGAGTTCACTCATGCGCTTGTTGAGCGCATCCACTTTGCGTTCGCTGCGTGTCGTGCAGTCGCAACGCACCAACACGTTGAGTTCGGTGAGTACGTCGCCTGCATCACGCACATAGCGACGCACCGCGGAGTCGGTCCAACCCATTTGATAGGTATGAAAACGTCCGCTCAAAAACACCAGCTCTGATACCCGTCGAATGTCGTCGTTGGAATAGTGCATCTCGCGCATGCGTTTGCGGGTCATCTTGGCGCCGACAACTTCGTGATGATAAAACGTCATTCCTTTGCCGGGCACTACTTTGCGTGTACGCGGTTTGCCGATGTCATGAAACAGCGCCGCCAAACGAGTGATGCGAAACTCGCCGGGCATTTCCTTCGTTACGTTTTCAACGACCGCAAACGTGTGCGTCAACACATCCTTATGACGGTGGATTGGGTCTTGCTCCAAGGACAACGCCGGTAGCTCGGGCAGGAAGTGATCGGTGAGACCAGTTTCAACCGCAAATCGTAAGCCCAGCGTGACTGCATCCGTCACGATCAATCGATCAAACTCGTCACGGATTCGCTCGGCAGAAATGATCGCCAGCCGCTCGTGCATGATTCGTACCGCCGACACGAGCGCATCATCCGGGGTCACCGCCAACTTGGCAATGAATCGTGCGGCACGCAACATTCGCAGTGGGTCGTCAGAGAAACTTTCCTCTGGCGACAGCGGTGTTCGCAATCGCCGCGCCATCAAGTCGTCCAAACCGCCGTACGGGTCGACGAGTTGTGGAGCCGATGCAGTGAGTTCCAGTGCCATGGCGTTGAATGTGAAGTCACGTCGTGACAAATCCACTTCCACCGAATCTGAGAACTGCACATCGGGTTTGCGTGAGTCTGGAGAATACGCTTCGGCGCGATGCGTGGTGATCTCCAGTGATCGTGTTCCACGCAGTGCGGCAATCGTGCCGAAACGCTCGCCTTGTGTCCAGAGCGAATCGACCAGCCCACTCAGTATCGACTTGACGGCATCGGGACGTGCGTTCGTGGTGAAGTCAAAGTCCAAGTCGGTGAGATCGCGGCCCAACAGCAGGTCACGCACGGTTCCACCGACGATGTACAAGCGATACCCGGCTTGTGCAAAGGCGGCACTCAATGGTGCAAGCTCGGCAATCACTGCATCAAAACGCGCAGGCTGCACGAACTACAGGTTACGGAACAACTGCGCCACTAGCGTTCGAGTGTGTCGGCTGTGGTAACCGCATTGCGCGGCGACCGCCCCAAGGGCAACGGTCGCATTCGTTCCACCTGCAGCGTGGTGAGTCTCTCGGGCATCGATACCTATCGCACTCCGGCCCTTTCTGCCCACGACGCCACCTGGTTCGCCGACCACGGGTTCACCACCATGCAGACCCTCGTGGTCTTGCAGCGTCACGGTGGCAGCACCGACCACCTCTCACCTTTGTTGACCCACGACGAGAAATCGGCACGACAGGTGCTGTCGGCACGCCACATGGAAGTGTGTACTGCACTTCTGGCCATTGACGCAGCATCGTTTCCATCGCCATGGAATCTGACTGCCACCTCGTTTCATCATGCGTGTGCAGCAACACGGGAGCATCGCGTGCTGATTGCCAGGAATGATGCGGGCACGCCTGTGGGGTTTGCGATTGTTGGCAGGGTGGGAACTTACGCCTACCTGCAACGCCTCGCCGTTCTTCCCATGCATCGCCGCAGTGGTGTGGGAAGGTCGTTGGTACATCTCGCTTCGCAGTGGGCAACCACGCGGGGGGCGTCGACCATGTTGGTCAACACCGAACCAACGAACACCGGTGCGTTGGCGCTGTACGCAGCACTTGGTTTTGTGGTGCTGCCCGATCCACTGTTCGTCCTTGAACGCCCCGTTCACGTTCTGTTTCCTCTGCCGACCGGCGAATCAGCCGAACACGCCACATGACGCATTCGTTTCGTCATCGCCAAGCATCAGTGCGAGTGTTCATCGCTGGTGCCGTGCTGATGTCGGTGCTGGCTTTCCATCCCGCGGCGGCTGCAGCGATTGACGACCGTCTCAACGTCCTCACCAGCACGTTTACGGCGCGACTTGGCGAACGACTTACGTTCAATGTGGCGACTCCACCAACACCCGAGGCCGTTGCGAGCCTGACCGACCCGCGAGCCACCGCGGTGGTCAGCGTGAGTGCACCACTCATCGTGCGAACAGAAATTGCCGCCATTGCCGGCGGTGGAGACTTTGCCACTGAAGCCACGACGAGTCTGCGCGGGCCTGTCTTTCGCAGCAGCGTTCTTGGTGCGCGCGAGGCGTTTCAGGTTGTTCTTCCGACGGGTATAGCAAGAAGTGCCGGAGTACTGCCACTCACGCGGGAAGGATTGCGAGCGATACGCCTCACCCTCACATCATCCACCGGTCGCATTGCGCAGTTCACCTCCTTCGTCAATTTCGTGACCGGACGTTCGATGCCGGAACTTCCCGTCACCTTTGTGATGGCCTTGGATGGTCCGCCAACCTTGCAGCCCGACGGAACCACTGCCGTGAGTGATACACAACGAGAACAGCTGCGTGATCTGCGTGACGTGTTGTTGCGCAAGCCACCTGATGTCGTGCTCGGCGTGCGCATTCGTCCTGAACTGTTGGTGGGTCTCGCGCGCTCCAGTGATGCCGACGACCAAACGCTGCTGCGCGAAATCACCGCACAGTTGCTCGCCAACGATGTACTGGTCAGCACATACCGACCCACCGACGCGGCCTCCTACGCCAGTGCCGACGCACGCGACGCTTTTGAAGCACAGTTATTGCGCGGCGAATCAGTGTTGGACGGCGTGAATGGTGCCTCCCTCACCTCGCGAGCGACATGGCTCACCACCGAACCCATCAATGAAGCAAGTGTCGACTTGTTGCGCACACTCGGCGTCACCAATGTGCTGGCAATCGGTCCAGCAACGACGTTGGGCAATGCAATAAACCCCAACCGCCCGTACGCCGTGCGTTCGGCGAACACCGGTGTCGTCCTCTACCTTGCCGACCCGCGTTACGGCACGCTGCTCGACACACCGACCGGCACGGCCTACGAATCTGCCACAGCAATTGCTGCCGAAATCATCGCACAACGCAACGAACTCGTGAATTCGCAGGTGGGTGCTGCCGTGTTGTCGGCACGACATGTGCTGTTGGCCAGTGCCACTGGTGTTCCCGCTGAGCCGCTCATTGCTTCCATCGTGTTGCGGCACCTGCGCAATGCTCCACAAATCTCGTTGCGGCAAGTTGGCAGCCTGACTACTTCGTTGGAGGGTTTGGCGCGCATCACACCACCAGACATCGCCACCGTGGATGTATCCGACATACAAACACGAACGAATGACGCCGTCGGAAAAGTGGAACAAATACGCGATGTGCTCGCCACCAACGAAGGTGTGGCGGACCGCTGGATTGAACTCGTTGACACCGCCAACGACACTTCTTTGAGCGATACGCAACGCACGGCGTATCTCGATGCCGTGCTCACCCAAGCCGCAGCCGTACGTAATGCGGTGAAGTTGCCGAACACCTCATTCACTTTTGGCAGCCGAGACAGTGAACTGCGACTAGCCCTCACCAACACCAGTGCACTTGCCGTGTCACTGCGCGTGCGCCTCACGAGCCCGACCGGAAAAATGACGTTTGACCCAACCGAGATCGACGTGGTCATTCCCGCCAACGCACAACAAGAACTCACGGTCGTTGCCAATGCGCGAGCCAACGGGCTTATTCCCGTCGAACTCGTACTGGCCAGCCCGACAGGCACCGTGCTTGACGTTGCACAACTACGTATTCGTGTGAATGCCATTGCCGGTCTTGGGCGCGGTATCAGCGCTGTCTTCATTGTGTTGCTGGCCGTCTGGTGGATTATTCATACCCGACGTCACATCCGCAAGAAAAACACCGAGAAGCACCCCGTACTACGCTCACAGTCATGACCGTACGCATCGTTACCGACTCCGCATGTGATCTTCCGCAGCAACTCGCTGATGAACTTGGCATCACCTTGGTGCCCCTCACCTTTAGTTTCGGCGACGAAGAATTCACCGATCGCGAATCCCTCACCCCAACGGAGTTCTGGGCCCGCTGTTCGGCATCACCGGTCGTGCCACAAACTGCGGCCCCGGCACCCGGCAAGTTTGCCGAAGCGTTCAGTGCCCTTGAGCGCAGTGGCGCCACGGGCATCTTGGTGGTCACGCTTTCGGCTGAACTTTCGGCGACCAAACAGGCCGCCGAACAAGGTGCGCAGTCTGCACAGCTGAAGATCCCCGTGCGCATCGTGGACAGCCGTTCGGCCTCCATGGGTGAAGGCATCACCGTGATTGCTGCAGCACGACTCGCCAACTCCGGCATGGGTCTCGATGACCTCGTTCGCAACGTCACCGACCTGGCTGGTCGCAGCCGCGTGTGGGGCGCACTCGACACGCTCGAAAACCTGAAAAAGAACGGCCGAATTGGCGGCGCGAAGGCACTGTTGGCATCGGCATTGGCGATCAAGCCGATCATCACGGTGGAGGAAGGCAAAGTTGCAGAAGGTGGCAAACAGCGCACCCGCAGCAAAGCCTTGGCGTTCGTGATCGAACAGTTCCGCAACGCTGGTGAGGTCTCCAACGTCGCCGTCCTTCATGCGCAATGTGCCGATGTCGATGCATTCGTCGCTCAACTCCGCGAAACATACAAAGGCGAAATCATCGTCGGCGACATTGGTTCCGTGATTGGTTCGCATACTGGTCCTGGCACCATCGGCGTCACCTACCACGTGCAGTAGGAATGGTGTAATTCCACCATTCCGCAAGTGCCCAGAACTAGCGTCTGGCGCTAGTCATGTCTGCTGTTGAACTTGAACCTGGGTTCATCGGCGACCGCTATCGACTGGAACGCCACATTGCCCGCGGCGGTATGGCCGAAGTGTGGCTGGGACATGACACGTTTTTGGACCGACAGGTGGCCATCAAAGTTCTCAAACGACACATTGCCCGCGATGAAACCGCCATCGAGCGCTTCCGTCGCGAGGCACTCGCCTGTGCGGGATTGAATCATCCCAACATCGTCGCGGTGTACGACTCATTTGCCCACAACGGATTTCAGGTAGTGGTGATGCAATACGTACAGGGTCGCAGCCTGCGCGACATCCTCGACAGAAAAAAGCGCCTCACCCCGCAACTGTCAATCATGATGGGTGCAGCAATCGCAGCGGCACTCGATGCAACACACCAACACGGCTACATCCACCGTGACGTGAAACCGGGGAACATCCTGGTGCGCCCCGATGGACATTTTTTGTTGGCTGACTTCGGGATTGCCAAGGCGTTGCATGCCCCAGAAGGAAGTGACCTCACCAACGACAACATCATGATGGGTACCGCCAAGTATCTGTCACCCGAGATCGTGCGAGGCAAACCCCTCGATGGCCGGGCCGATCTCTACAGCCTCGGCTTGGTGTTGTACGAGTGCTTGTCCGGCAAAGTGCCGTTTTTGTCCGATAACGATGCAGATACCGCATTGGCTCGCTTGCAACGCGAGCCGACGGACCTTGGACACCTACGCCCGACGTTGTCCCCGCGGTTGGTGCGTGTGGTGCACAAGTTGTTGGCGCGCAACCCCGAACATCGCTACCAAACGGGCGAAGAAACACGGTTGGCTCTGCTTGCTGCGCTGCATGACTCTGCCGACGACCAAACGACCATCACACCTCCAGCGGGCCAACGAGTGGTCTTTGCGCCCTCGACTTCCACTGAACGCCGTTCCCGTAGCCGCGCGCAGCGTCGCTCCCCTGCGGCGGGTGCAGGTGGCATCCTGCGCTCCACAACGGCACGGTTGCTACTTGCCACCATCATCCTCACGGGTTTGGTGATTACTGCAGTCATGCGCACGACGGACCCCGACAACGTGGTGATTCCCGACGAGGTTGTCGCCGTGGAAACCCCCGTGCCGACTGGCCCAGTAACGATGAGTGCAATCAACTCGTTTGACCCCAATGGTGATGATGGCGTGGAAAACGAAGAGATCATCGGCGCACTTGTCGACAAAAACCCACAAAGTTCATGGGCGACATCGTGTTATGCCGACAAATTCTTCGGGGCAAAAGGAAACGTAGGTGTGCTCGTCACCTTGTCTGGTGCCGGCACCGGGGCGTTGCGGGTGAACTTTGCCAATGGGCCGTGGGGAGCCGATATTTATGGTGTGAACGGTGTGCCACCCTCGGGATTTGCCGGATGGGGTGCACCGCTTGCCAAGGAATATCGCACGCGGGGTGAAATCGTGAAGTTTGCCGTCACCACACCAGTGACCCACTTGTTGATTATGTTGACGGAAATTGGCAAGAGCAGCGTTTGTTCGGCGAACAATCCGTTCCAGGGTCGCATCAACGAAGTTGCCTTCATTCCGGCGTAACTGCACCCAGCATTAGCCTGACCTCGTGGTCAGCAATCCGCTTCGCGATCCGGAGTTTCCGCGCAAGACCGTCGACCTGATTGATCGTGTCGTTGGTGCGGTGCGCGATCGCACCACCAAGCCGATCGTCGCAATCACCCGTGGAATCGTGTTCGGCACCCTCATCGCCGTGGTTTCCATCGCCCTGGTGACTCTGTTTCTGATCGCACTCATGCGCGGGACCCAAGAACTCCTCGAGCTTGCGCTCTCCGAACGACGCGCAGTCTGGGTGTCGTATGTCATCGTTGGTGGTGCATTTATCCTCGTAGGCGCCCTGTTGATGCGCGCCCGACACTCTTCACAGAAAGACACCCCATGACCATTCATCCTCATCGCAATGTGATCATCATCGGTTCTGGTCCTGCAGGTCTCACTGCTGCGGTGTATGTTGCACGAGCATCGCTTGCGCCACTGGTCATCGAAGGTGAGCCGTCATCGACGTCTGACCAACCAGGCGGACAGTTGATGTTGACCACCGAAGTGGAAAACTTTCCCGGGTTTCCCGAAGGCGTACAAGGGCCAGAACTCATGCAGCGCATGCGTGACCAAGCCGCCCGCTTCGGGGCTGAATACATCACGGAAAAGGCAACAAAAATCGACTTTTCCGCCCACCCCAAGCGTGTGTGGATTCGTGACGATGAGTACTCAGCCGACGTAATCATCGTCAGTACCGGCGCGCGCTCGCTCATGTTGGGATTGCCCAACGAAACAGCGTTGATCGGACACGGTGTGTCCACATGTGCCACCTGTGACGGATTCTTTTTTCGCGGCCAGGAGATTGTCGTCGTTGGTGGCGGCGACTCCGCCATCGAAGAAGCCTCGTTTCTCACGAAATTTGCCTCCAAGGTCACCATCGTCCATCGCCGCGACAAGTTTCGTGCCTCCAAAATCATGCAGGAGCGTGCGCTCTCCAATCCAAAAATCAGCGTGCGCTGGAACAGCCAGGTCACGCGACTGATTGGCGAACAAAAACTCAGCGCCATCGAACTCACCGATACCGGAACTGGAGCGACAGAGACGCTGACCGTAGGTGGCTTGTTTGTTGCCATCGGACATCGACCCAACACGGATTTGTTCGCCGGCGTACTCACTATGGATGACGCTGGTTATCTCGTTACCGAACCTGGTTCGAGTCGAACCAACGTCGCCGGCGTGTTTGCCTGCGGTGACGTACAAGACCACACCTACCGACAGGCAATCACTGCTGCAGGTTCGGGTTGCATGGCCGCCATTGACGCCGAGCGTTGGTTGGAACATCATCACGCCACAGCCAACAAGTAGAGTTGCGCACATGGCTGGCAACGTTGTGACCCTCACCACCGCAAACTTCGATGAAACCATTCGCTCAGCAACCACTCCTGTTCTCGTGGACTTTTGGGCGGAGTGGTGTGGTCCTTGCAAACAAATCGATCCGGTGATTCGCGAAATTGCCACCGAGCAGGCCGGTGCCTTGACGGTGGCCAAACTCAACGTTGACGATCACGGTGACATCGCCATGCGTTTTGAGGTGATGAGCATCCCTACGATGATCGTCTTCAAAGACGGTGCAGCCGTTGGCCGTTTGGTCGGGGCCCGCGGCAAGGCAGCGTTGATGCGTGACCTCGCCGAACATCTCGGCTAACACGTTTTCCCCATTTTTTCGGGGTTTTCCCAACACTTTCCCCAGCGTTATCCACAGATTGGGGACACCGTCAGGTGGAGGTTGAGGTGGTCTCAGGTTCTCCTAGCGAGACGTTGCGCCAAGCATCACGCGGGCAATTCGTTCCAAATCTGCCAGATCCGCGAACTCCACACTCAACTTGCCGCGCGTGGAACGGGTTGGTTCCGACACTTCGACGCGGGTGGACAGATGCTCGGCGATGATGTGTGCAACGTCAGCCAACGCTGCATCCCCTGGCGCACGTGTGCGCCCAGATTTGGATTTCTTGCGAATGGGTGTACCAGAAGTGGTAATTGCGGCTTCGGTAGCTCGCACTGAAAGACCGTCTTTCACAATCTGTTGTGCAAGACGTTCCTGTTGCGCGCGATCCGTCACACTCAACAACACCTTGGCATGCCCCGCCGACAGTCGACGATCGGCAATCAGTTGTTGCACCGAAGCAGGAAGCGCGAGAAGTCGCAGAGCATTGCTGATGGTTGCCCGATTTTTCCCGACACGGGTGGCAAGTTGATCGTGTGTCAAACGGAAATCCTCGATGAGCTGCTGATATGCAGCGGCTTCCTCCAGCGGCCCGAGGTCTTCTCGATGAATGTTTTCTATGAGCGCCTGTTCAGCTGACCCGGCATCCGTCGTGTCACGCGCAATGATCGGCACATGGGTAAGCCCGGCGCGCTGCGCGGCTTTGAGTCGGCGTTCGCCGGCGATGAGTTGATAGACACCGGGCCGCAACGAGCGCACCAAGAGTGGCTGCAACACGCCGACGGCGCGAATGGACGCAGCAAGTTCAGCAAGGGCATCGTCGTCGAAATGGGTGCGCGGTTGGTGGGGGTTGAGTTCCACAGCACTGATTGCCACCTCGGTGAGTCCTCCTGTGACGGGCGGCACACCACCACCTCCAGGGATGAGCGATTGCAAGCCTTTTCCTGTTTTAAGCCCGGCCATCAATGATCTCCTTTGCTGCTGCGCGGTATGCCTTGGCTCCTACCCCTGACGGTTCCAGCACCACGGCGGGTTGGCCATGACTTGGGGATTCGGCAATTTTCACCGTACGGGGAATCACGCTGCGCAACACTTTGTCGCCAAAGTGTTGTCGCACTTCCGAGACGACGTCGGCAGACAACTTCGTGCGACTGTCGTACATCTGACACAGCAGTGTGCTGACCTGCAGTGTGGGATTGAGGTTTTTGTTGACAAGTTCAATGTTGCGCAGCAGCTGGGCCAAGCCCTCGAGTGCGTAATACTCACACTGCACGGGCACGAGCACCTCTTGGGCTGCACTCAGCGCGTTCACCGTGAGCAGACCCAACGACGGTGGGCAGTCGATGAATACATACTCGTACTCGGCTGCTACTCGCTCTACGGCTTTGCGTAGTCGCGTTTCGCGACCCATCACCGGCACTAATTCAATTTCGGCGCCGGCCAAATCCAGATTGGCTGGCACCACAAACAGGCCCTTTACCACGCTGGACTGCACCACATCCTCAATTGGTGTTTCGTGCAGCAACACGTCATACACGCTGCGCTCGAGTGCACGGATGTCGATTCCGAGCCCTGTAGAGGCATTCCCCTGCGGGTCGAGGTCAATGACCAGGACGCGGCGGTCCATGAGCGCAATACTCGCCGCCAAATTGACCACTGCGGTGGTTTTGCCAACGCCACCTTTTTGGTTGGCAACTGCAATCACTCGGGGCGTCGACGTCACCCCATTACGGTACCTCAGCTGGCGCTTGGGTGGGCGTCTTGCGAGGTGCTGGCCGCTCCCCCTGTATGTTCCACGTGGAACCGAACGACTGACCCGATCCGTTCGGGAGCCTGACAGCCCAAGGATCGCACCCAGTCGAGATCCCAACGAGAGGCGAGTGCCTCGGGTGGCTCGCTTACGATGACCACACCCCCAGCACACACCAGTTGTACAGCCAGTGGCAGCAACACCATGGGGCTCCCGAACCCTCGTGCCACCACGGCATCGTACGTGCCGCGATGCTCGGGATGTACACAGAGTTCTTCTGCTGTTGTGGCAATGGCCTGCACGCGCGACTCCCAGCCCAAGGCTCGAACGGCTCGGTGCAGGGCGTCGATGCGCTTGTCCCGCCGGTCCACCAATGTGACCTGCAGAAACGGGCAGTCCAGGGCAATGATCAGCCCTGGCACCCCTGCCCCAGTTCCCACATCGACGACTCGGCTAGTAGTGACAGGAAGTGCCGCCACAAATCCTCGCGCATGGGCGATGACCTCCGGAATGGGACGACTCCCCAACGCACCCTCTGCCTGGGCGCGAGTCAGAATCTCTTCCAACTGGCGTTCGCTTGCGTCCACCGCCCCAGCGTAGAGCGGGGGAGGCGAGACGCAAGCAGTGCTTGCGTTATGCGCCTGGGGCGCGCGATACCACCACTCGGCGGAACGGGTCATCACCTTCGGAGTGGGTAACGACGCCTTCCACAGTCGCCAACGTGTCATGCACAATCTTGCGATCAGCAGAATTCATCGGCTCCAAAATGCGCGGAGTGCCCGATTCCATGACATCGTTGGCCACTTTGGTGGCGAAACGACCCAAGGCATCCTTGCGCCGCTGGCGATACCCGCCCACATCCACACGCAGTCGTGTGTCGTGGTCGCCCAGACGACGTTGGCTCACCACGCGCGTAATGTCCTGGAGCTGCGTCAAGGTCATGCCGCGGGCACCTACGAATGTGGTCAACTGCTCGCCCACGACGGAGATTTCGATGTCATCGCCATCAATCGTGGATTCCACTCGCGCCGGGAGTGACGCAGCAGCAAACAGACCTTCAAGAAATGTGGTTGCTGCATCACGCACCGTGGTTGCAGGTACTTTGGGGCCGTCGGCGCGACGGGTGCTCTCGTTGTCGTCACGGTCTGCCTCGTTGCGCTCGGGTCGTTGCGCCCGTGGCGGACGTGTGGTGCCCGATGCGTCGCCAGAGCGGCTGCGACCACGCGAGCGATCGCCTCGTGAATCGCTTCGTGAACGGTCACCCCGCGAACGATCGCTGCGCTGACCAGAACGCTGACCTGAGCGTTCTGCACCGCGTTCACGACGTGCAGAATCGCGCGTCGATGTTGGGCGCACACGAGCGCGCACTGTTGCTTCGCCGCGCAAGCGACCAAACAAACCCGGCTTTGGTTCTTCGAGTACTTCGATGTCGGCATCTTCATTGGCAACCCCGAGTTGATCGAGTGCCAAGGTTTTTGCGTCTTCTATTGTTGCTGCGGTAATTGTTACCCATTCCATATTGTGTTCTCCTTCGTGAGAAATGTTGAATCGTGTTGTAGAGACAGTTGTGGTATTGCCACTATCGCTGTGGTGGTTTTGGTCGTTTGGGTGGTCCACCAGCACCTGGCGTTGGTGGGCGAGTGGTGCTGGCTGGTTTGTTCTTCGGTGGGGTCACACGCTTGCTCGTGAAATCCTCAGATTTGCCCGATTTCTCTTGCTTTTTCGTGCTCTTTTTGTCGGCTTCGTTGATCTCGCGGGCCTTTGCGCTGGCTTGTTGGGCTTGGCGACCAATCGATTCTTCGCCGCCATAGAAACGTTTCGTGATGTAGGCCTGTTGCCCGATGCGTACGAGAGCCTGCACGAAGTAGTACACGATGAGCCCAGTCGGTAGCACCACTTGAAACACGGCAAACACCACGGGGAGGTACTGCATGATTTTTTGTTGACTCGCCGACATTGTTGGGCTCACGGTGCGCGATGCCACCATGCGTTGTTGCGCGAAGTACAACAACGCCAGTGCCACGACGAGCGCGGCATAAATCAAGCCGCGACCAAAATCGTCGCGCATCACATCGATGGGTTGCACGGCCAAGTCCAACCCGATCGACTTCATCTCCGTTTTGCCGGCAAGCGACAGATACAGTTCAGAAGTCGTCGACAGGTGCTTTGGTGTGAAACCTTCGCCAGGGCCGGGGCGTGAGGTCAGCCCGGTCAACAATCGGAACATCAAAATAAACACCGGCATTTGCGCCAACAAGGGCAAACATGACGCCAGCGGATTCACCTTGTGTTCCTGGTACAACTTCATCATCGCTTCGTTGAGGCCCTGCCGATCACCTTTGTGTTCGATCTGCAAACGACGTAGCTCTGGTTGCAACCGTTGCATTTCCAACATGCCGCGCGTGCTCTTCAGCGTGAGCGGCGTAATCACGATCATGACCAATACCGCCATGGCGCCGATGGCAATGGAGTAGTCGTTGCTCCACGAATAGACCCAGGCAATCACCCAGCCGACACCGTCAAAAAGCCAATCAAACATGGTGTTTTTCTCCTCTGTGCATGGGGGCTTGGCACTCACTGCAGCCCGTCGACTGGCGCTCGGGAACCGGATCGTAACCCGATGGGCCAAACGGACGACAACGCATCAATCGACGCACGGCCACGACGCCGCCCCGAACGCTGCCAAACTGCTCAATTGCTTCGGCGGCATACTCCGAACATGACGGGAAAAAACGACAGGGGGACACTGCTCCCGCGCGTTGCTCTTGGTACCACGCAATCGCCCGCAACATCCACCGCTGAGCACGCGACGGTGTTGTCCCCAAGGTGTGGACAACTGAAGTGTTTTGTGTGACGCTCGTCACTGCGATACCTGCGTTGGTTGGTGGCGCTGCTGGGCCTCACCTAACGCCGTGTCCAACATCTGCCCAAGTTGTCCCCATGTGATATCCACAGGCCGGTCGTGAACGCTGAGCAGATACCAGCCGGTTGGCAGGTGCGCAGCACGTGCTCGCATCAGTTCGCGAAGTTGGCGTCGTAGTCGATTCCGGGTGACTGCCGATCCCAAACGACGCGGGGTAGCAAAGGCCACGTGCACCTGTTGCACCTCAGCGTCGGGCACCAGCCGCACCGCTAACACCCCACTTCTACAGGCTCGTACGCCGTGAAAGCGGGTGAAACTGAGTCGACGAGGAATTCGCGCAATCACGCAGATAAACGGGCGCGACCCTTGGAGCGGCGCGACTTGAGCACTGCGCGACCGGCTCGGGTCTTCATACGCTTACGAAATCCGTGCTTTTTTGCACGACGACGTTTGCTGGGTTGAAATGTACGTTTCACGCCTCTCTCCTGACGTCACTTACAAGGCATTCGGAAGCAACGCCTTTCAGGCTAGGGGTGGTCAGGAACGCTCACAACGCCGTCGTCAAGAACTCCAAACACCGAGCATGTGATTCGTCATTTTGCCCCCTGTGGAAAACGTGCTACGTTCTCCCACCCGCATCCCCGACAACGGGCAGCACCGAGTACGCAAGAAGTTACATCACTGGCATTCTCCACATCATGTGGGGGACCTGTGGACGAAAAGGAACAACCGATGAGCAGCGAGATCACCTCTACACCCAACGAACCGTCCACCGTTCTGTGGGAACGTGCAGCTGCCGTCTTGCGTCAGCAGGTGTCCGAAGCAGTGTGGTTTTCGACATTTAGTGACATCGTGGTCGAACGTGATGCCCCCACCAAGGTGGGTGGCACGATGAGTTTGACATTGCATGTGCCCAACACGTTCGTGCGTGATCGAGTGTTGACTCGCTACATGTCGCTGGTTCGCGATGCACTGAATGAAGCCGGCGGGGCCGCACATCAGCTGAGTGTGGATGTACGCACAGTGCCGGCCACACCCGTGGAACATGTTGCACCATCGACCCCCACCTTGGTGGCTCCCACGACTACTCCACCGACAGTCGTGACACGCAGCGGTCGTGGCGCTGCAGTGGGATTGAACCCGCGCTACACCTTCGACACCTTCGTCAAAGGTGCTTCGAATCAATTCGCATTGGCGGCCGCACAGCGGGTCGCCGAAACACCAGGACGTTCATATAACCCCCTGTTTATCTATGGTTCTGCCGGCCTTGGAAAGACGCATTTGTTGCACGCCATTGGCTCCTATGTGCATGAGCACTACCCCAATTATGAAGTGCGTTATGTGTCGACCGAAACGTTCCTCAACGAATACGTGGATGGCATTCGCAACAACACAATCAGTGCCTTCAAACGCCGCTACCGAGAAGTCGACGTGCTTCTCATCGACGACATCCAATTCATGGAAGGCAAGGAGGGTTTGCAAGAGGAGTTCTTCCACACGTTCAACTCCTTGCATGGCTCCAGCAAACAAATTGTGATCTCGAGCGACCGCGTGCCCGATGCCATCCCAACTCTTGAAGACCGCCTGCGTGGACGCTTCCGTTGGGGGTTGATCACCGACATCCAGCCACCAGACGTCGAGACGCGTTTAGCCATTCTGCGCAACAAGGCCGAACGGGAGAACCTGGATGCCGCACCCGACGTGCTGGAGTTCATCGCTTCCAGCGTCACCACCAATATTCGCGAACTGGAGGGTGCCTTGGTGCGCGTGGCGGCATACGCCTCGCTGAATCGCACCCACATCGATGTGGAATTGGCCCGACAACTCCTCGTCGACCTGGTGTCTCGCCGGGTTGGCAAGCAGCGCAGTGCGGATCAGTTGTTGCGGGAAATCTGCGATTATCTCGGCGTCACCGTCGAAGCCATCTGTGGCCGCAGTCGCCAACGGCCCATCGTCACGGCTCGACAGACCGCCATGTACGTCATTCGTGAACTCACCGACTTGTCCTACCCGGCAATCGCCCGCTTGTTTGGTGGGCGAGACCACACCACGGTCATCCACGCCGTGGAAAAAACCCAACATGTGATGAAGGATCGCCAACAGGTATTCGACCAAGTCAACGAACTCTTGCGAATGTTCAAAATTTCATGACCTCCGCATCGTGCTGTGTGGACACCCAGTGGATGTCATGTGGGCAACCTGTACACAACGGTCCAGTTGTCCAGAAGTACCAAACCACACACCTGCAAGGTGTGCGTCGAGCGGCGTTACCTGTGCGCGTTGCAACCCTTGTCTACGCTGGGCAACAACGGTTTCATCCACAATCCACAGCACTTATTACTGCTATCAGCATGTATACATCTGACTCCAATGACCAGAACGACCACCACCAAAGGACCACAACGTGAAATTTCGCATTGAACGAGAAGAACTCACGGAAGCCCTGGGGGACGTCAGTCGTGTCGCTTCAGCGCGCACCAGCGCCATGCCGGCATTGGCCGGAGTAGAACTCGCGGTTTCTGGCGACAATTTGACGCTGTCGTGCAGCGACAAAGAAATCTCCATTCAGTCAACCTTGGCGATCGGCGGACAGAAAGACGGCGTGGCTGTACCGTCAGCGCGTATCTTGACCGATCTCGTTCGTGGTCTTCCCGACGGCAAAGTGCAAATCGCCTGGGAGGGTGAATCACTCGTCGTCGAAGCGGCGCGCAATCGATCCACCGTGATGTGTTACTCCGCCACTGACTTCCCAAAAATTCTGCATGCCAGCGCCCCCGAGGGAACGGTGTCGGCAAAGGTGTTTGGTGAAGCATTGCGACAAGTCGTACGAGCGGCCAGTGCCGACGTGAGTCGTCTTGCACTCACTGGTGTGCTCATCAGTAATCAAGCCGAAGGTCTCACGTTCGTGGCCACCGACAGTTATCGCCTGGCCGTGCGACAAGTTGCCGGCACTGCACTGGCAGGTGAAAGCACGGTGATCATTCCTGCTCGTGCACTAGGCGAACTCACCCGGCTCATCAAAGAACACGACACCATCACGTATCGCCTGGCGTCGGACCGAGCCACATTCCGAGTGGGAAATACCACGCTGTCCACATCGTTGTTGTCGGTGCAGTTCCCCAATTGGAAGCAACTCATCCAACCGTCATACCCCAACAAACTCGGGGTGAATCGCGAAGCGTTGCTCGATGCCGTGCGTCGTTCCAAAGTGTTCGCCCGCGACACCATCCCCGTACGACTCACACAAAGTGCAGGGTCGCTCAAGTTGTCGGTGCACACCAACGACACGGGCGAAACCATCGAAGAACTCGACGCCGATTACAAAGGGCCAGACATCACCATCGGTTTCAACCCCGACTATCTGCTGGCGGGCGTCGAAGCGTGCACCGGCGAAGTCATCACCATCGAATCGAGTGATCCCATCAAACCTGCGGTACTGCGCGGCTCGACCAACGATGGGTACCTCTATCTCGTAATGCCGCAACGACTCACGTCGTGATTGTTCGCTCGCTGCAGCTCACCGATTACCGCAACTACGCGTCACTGGAGTTACCACTTGGAGCCGGCGTTCATGCGCTGATTGGCGACAACGCACAAGGAAAAACCAATCTGGTGGAAGCACTGGTGGTGTTGTCCACGATGAAGTCATTTCGTGGTGTCAGCAATGACGCAGTGGTTCGCAATACGGCAACCAGTGCGTATGTGCGTGCCGACATTGTGCACGACGACGAGCGCGAATTCCTGGTGGAGATCGAACTCAAGGCCGCCGGGCGATCCGTTGCACAAGTGAATCGCAAACGCATCAATCGCACCCGCGACCTGTTGCAAGTGACGCGCACCACGGTGTTCATGCCCGACGATCGCAATCTGGTGCACGGCGGTGCCACCCATCGTCGAACGTTGCTCGACGAAGCAGTAATGGCGCTCGACCCATCCCGCCACGATCTCATCACCGAGCTCGAACGTGTTTTGCGGCAACGCAACACCTTGTTGAAAGATGCTGGTTACCGGCCGACTGCGGCGACCTTGACAGCGCTTGATGCGTGGGATGAAAAACTGGCAACCGTGGGCGATGAGGTTGGCCGCGCACGAGCCGAACTCATCGAGTTGTTGGTGCCCTGCACGCAGACTGCCTACCAAGCATTGGCGGGTGATGCCGCCGAGGTTCGAGTGGTGCCCGACGCAGCCTGGCGTGAGGAAGGGTTGGCCAGTGCGCTTGCTCGCACACGACAGGACGATTTACGTCGGGGTACCACCACCGTGGGGCCGCATCGCGACGACATCACCGTGTCGCTGGGGGAGTTCGCTTCGCGTACCCAGGGCTCGCACGGCGAACAACATTCGCTGGGTTTGGCGTTGCGCATGGCGGTGCATCAGGTGTTGACACAACGCTGGGGCACGCCGCCAATCGTGGTGTTGGATGACGTGCTGTCTGCTCTCGACAACAAGCGTGCCGCAGCAGTATTTGAACGCTTGCTCGACACGTTGCCGTTCCGTCAGGTGCTGGTGACGAGCGCACATCCGTTGCCGCGTTCTTCCCGCATCACCCAGTGGCTAAAAGTAGAGACCGGAATGATCACCGTCGGCACACAGGAGGGATGATGACGACCGACCCGGCACTGCCCATCACACTGCAAGAGCAACTCAATCGACTGTTGGCGTCGTTGGGGTCAGATGATGCAACCAGTGTGCAGGGTGTGTTTGGCGCCTGGAACCAGCTCGTCGGCGAGGCGGTGGCCGAACATGTGCAACCCATCAAACTTGAGCACGCAACACTCGTCGTCGAGGTGGATGACCCGCATTGGGCCACCGAAATGAAGTTCCTTTCGGCGTCACTGTGCGAAAAAATCTCGCAACTTACGACGACACCTGTCACCTCACTCGAAGTGCGTGTAAAACGCCGATAAATCAAGCGTTTTTCGCATATCGGTTCCCAGATTTCCCACCTCCAAAAAGGTAGAGTAACGACGCTGTTTATGTTCCAAATTCCTGTTTCGCCACTTCACTTCTTGACAGGTGTGCGATGGCAGTAAACACCCCCAGCGACGCCACCGAGGGCACCACCCGCAAGGCCTCTGGCACCTATGGCGCCAAGGACATCCAGGTACTGGAAGGCCTCGATCCCGTGCGCCGTCGCCCGGGCATGTACATCGGCTCGACCGGCTTGGCGGGTCTGCACCACCTCAT
>JBEDEI010000134.1:0-10821 GCA_041175765.1 Actinomycetota bacterium
GAATGCACTAGACCGTATGAGGTGCCTGGTGGAGTAACTGATTCACAGTTACCGCGAGTGCGGTTCTCGCGAGACATCCGATTTCTTGCAATCGCACGCTTGGTTTCGGAGATCGGCGACGAAATTGCTCTCATTGCCCTACTCTTTCGATTAAAAGATTCTGGAACTGGTGCAGTCTCGTTATTGCTCGCAGTGTTTGCTGCGACAAGAATTTTGCTGGCGCCCGTCAGCGGACTCGTCGTGGACAGAATTCCAACCCGCCGACTCATCGCTTCCGTGTCCGTTGGGCAAGCCATTGTGGCAATACTTCTCTCGGTCTCACAGGGATGGATTGTCTATCCGCTGGTGTTCTTGCTCGCGATTGGCGGCTCAATGATTGGACCTGCCTGGCAAAGCTTCGTAGCACACATCGTTCCAGTTGAACAACTGAGCCGCACTTACGCCTTCATTCAGTCATACCGATCGATTGCAATTGTTGCTGGTGCTGGCATCGGCGGATTCATCGTCAACAGGCTTGGCAGCAACACGGCATTACTCATCGACGCTGGAACATTTCTCGTCGTCGGAATAATTGGGTTTACTTTGCAGCAACAGCGCTCCCCTGGCGGACACCATGAAGGTGCCAAGGGCATGGCTCAAGGTTTCATCGCCTTCATCCGAAGTCCAGTTTTGCGAGGGTCACTCTTGCTTCTTGCATCATTCAATATGTCCGCAGGCGTCATAGAGGTGCTCAGTGTTTTTCTCGTCACGGATGAACTTGGCGGATCTGCCAGCGACTACGGACTTATCCTCGGATCTCTCGGCGCCAGCATGTTTCTGACTGGTTTTGTACTGAGTCGTCACCGACCCAAAGGGCGGGATACAACGCTGCTGATGGCTTCAGCCCTTCTCAGTGCCGCTGGAATGGCTGCTTACGGATTGTCCATCGGGATTTGGTCGGCGGCTACCGCATTCTTTGTCAACGGCATCGGCCTCTCGGGTCTTCACATATTTGGCACTCCAATCCTGGTTCGTCACACCAAAGAGGCTGAACGAGGGCGTGTTTTTGCCGCTTCTTCATCAGTCACGATGGGAGGAATGTTGCTTGCCACTGGCGTTGCGGGTGCGGTCGGCGAGATCTTTCCTCCACGACCAATAATCATTTTTGCGGCCGGAATTTGTGGGCTTACTGCACTTGTCGTGGGAGTGCAAATTCGCAAGCACGATGTAATGCTCGCTCCAGAGTAGATCTACGCGTTGAACGAGTCGTAGCCGTCGACTTCGAGCCGATCGGCGAGTTCCGGGCCGCCACTGGCCACGATGCGACCTTTCAACAACACGTGAACGAAGTCGGGCTTGAGTTGCTCAAAGATTCGCCTGTAATGGGTGATTACGAGCGCACCAAGATTGTGCTCGCGTGTGAGGTCTTCTACGCGCAATGCACAGTCGCGCAGCGCATCGATGTCGAGGCCCGAATCGAGCTCATCAAGCAACACCATCTTGGGTTGTAGGACGGCCAGTTGCATGGTCTCGTTGCGCTTCTTTTCACCACCCGAAAAGTCCACATTCACTGCTCGCTGGGTGAGGCTTGGGTCAAGCCCGATGCGACTTGCCTCGGTGACGATGCGCGACGCAAGTGAACCTGTGTCTACGCCACGGGCGGCGAGCGCCTCGTGCAACACTTCGTCCACACGCACACCTGGCACTTCGGTGGGATACTGCATCACCAGGTACATGCCGGCTTGGGCACGTTGCCATGTGGGTAGCGCCAACATGTCCACACCGTCGAGCGTGACACTGCCGTCCGTCACTTCGTAGCCCGCTTTACCCATCAGCACGGATGACAAGGTCGACTTCCCTGCCCCATTCGGGCCCATCACCGCATGCACTTCACCGGATGAGATCGTCAAGTTGATGCCGTTCAAAATCTGTTTGCCGTCGACCGTGGCGTGAAGGTTGGTGATCTTCAGCGTGCTCATGCGCCACGCCCTTCTTGCGTCGATGCGCTCTTGGAATCAGTACCCACGTAGACATCACCGTCACGCACTTCGGCCACATACACGGCCACTGGCTGTGTCGCCGGCAGCGTATTTGGGATACCGGTTTCCAAACTGAACGCACTGCCGTGGCGCACACACTCGAGTTCTTTGGTGTCGCAGTGCACTTCACCATCCGACAACGACACATTGGCATGACTGCAGCGATCGCCTATGGCATACACATTGTCGTCGATGCGCACGAGCGCCACGAATGCATTCCCCACCTGCACACGACGGGCTTCACCATGGCCGATGTCGGCAAGTGAACACACACGTTGCATGCTCATGCCGTGATACCCAGCAATTTGTCACTCACCTTGGCGCGCAAGCCAGCAATCACATCCAGGGCCGGTAGGCGGTCGAGTACATCGGCAAAGAATCCGAACACCACGAGGCGTTCAGCGATTTCGGGGCGGATGCCGCGGCTCTCCAAATAAAAACGCTGATCGTCATCAATTGGCCCGACGGTGCTGGCATGACTGCATTTCACATCGTTGGTTTCGATTTCCAAGTTGGGCACGCTCTCGGCCCAGGCACCGCTCGACAGCGTGAGGTTGCGATTGGTCTGGAACGCTTCCGCCTTGTCGGCATTCTCACGAATCTTGATGAGCCCGGTGTACACACTCTTGGCGGTGTCTTTGACGGCACCTTTGAACAACAAATCGCTGTGAGTGCGCGGCGCGGCATGGTCTTGCAGCGTGCGGAAGTCGTGCATTTGATTGCCGTCGGCAAAGTACAGCGCCACTTGCCGTGCACTGGCACCTTGACCAATCAAGCGCACGCCAGCTCGCACGCGGGCGTAGTCGCCACCGAGGGCAACCGTGGACACGCCCACCGTGGAATCGCGATCGGCACTGGCTCGCTGGTAGCCGATGAGCCACGTTGTGCGACCCAATTCGTTGATCGCCACGTAGGTCACGCGCGCCGACTTGGCGGCGCGAATCTTGACCATCGGCACCACCAGCGATCGACATGTGTCGGTCGATACAAAGCGTTCGACCACCACCACTTCGCTGTTTTCTGCTGCGTCAATCTCGAGCGATGGGAAGCACATGATGCCCGCGTCACGCACATCGTGGGTGATCATCACGGGCTGTGCCAGCACTTGGCTGCGTTTGGTGACGATGCGCACGGTTTGCGCGTGATCCATGTGGAGTTGTTCGAACACATCCGGCGATTCACTCGACACATCGCTCAGCGCTATTCCGGAATCGCGCAACACCGAGTCGCTCGACACTGTGCCGCTCACCGTGGTGTGCGCCGCGCCTGCTGCAAAATCGCCGAGATTTAGTTCGTCGATGCGGCTGTAACGCCAGAGTTCTTCTTCGGCGGTGGGCAACGCAATGGTGGCGGGATTGCTCATGGTCTACTTCTTGCGCTTCTTGTTGCGCTTGAATTTCTTCGGCTTGCCCTTTTCCAACTCACTCACCACTTCTGGTGCAATGGCGTTGATAATCGATTCAGCCTCGCTCAGTATCGCCGCGGCACTTCCATCATCGAGACTTGCGGGTGCAGCGGGTGCAGCGCCAGTTACGAGTGTGCCGTGCGTCCAACCCACATCCATGGCGCGGCGGTCGAACTTGGGGCAGTCCGACGGGCATCGCCATGGCGCATCAGGGGCCAGGCCCAGCTTGCAACTGCGCACCGTATCGCCCGTGTTGTAGGTGCGACTTTCAAAGTGGCGACAATCGGTACGCATCGACATGACGGCAAAGACGGTAGTTCGTGCGGGCTGCGGAGGGTTCAGCCCACCGAACCTTCCATTTGCAGTTCAATGAGTCGACTCCACTCCACTGCGTATTCCATGGGCAAAGTACGCGTCACTGGCTCGATGAAACCGTTCACGACCATGCCCATTGCTTGTTCTTGGGTGAGGCCGCGACTGGTGAGATAGAACAACTGCTCGTCGGCGATCTTCGACACCGTGGCTTCGTGACCAATCTGCGCATCGCGCTCGCCCACTTCCATGTACGGGAAGGTGCGGCTCTCGGAGTCTTCGTCCAGGATGAGTGCGTCACACTGCACGTGGCTCTTGCAATTCGTAGCGCCTTCTTCAACGCGCACCAAGCCTCGGTACGTGGTGATGCCACCGTCCTTGCTGATCGACTTCGACACGATTTTGGACGATGTCTCTGGCGCGGCGTGCACCATCTTGGCTCCGGCATCTTGATGCTGACCAGCACCGGCGTACGCCACCGACAGCACTTCGCCGGTGGCCTTCGGGCCGACCAGATACACGCTCGGATACTTCATCGTGAGTTTGGAGCCGATGTTGCCGTCGATCCACTCCATGTGGCCTTCGGTTTCCACACGAGCACGCTTGGTGACCAAGTTGTACACGTTCGGCGACCAGTTTTGAATCGTCGTATACGTCACGTGGGCGCTCGGCTTCACCACGATTTCAACGACTGCGGAGTGCAGCGAGTCGTTCGTGTACACGGGCGCCGAGCAACCTTCGATGTAATGCACTTTGGAACCTTCATCGGCAATGATGAGCGTGCGCTCGAACTGCCCAGCATTTTCCGAGTTGATACGAAAGTAGGCCTGCAACGGCATCTCGCACTCCACACCAGGGGGCACGTAGATGAACGACCCACCCGACCACACTGCGGTGTTGAGCGCTGCGAACTTGTTGTCGCCTGACGGAATCACACTGCCGAAATACTGTTTGACCAAATCCGGGTACTCGCGCAAAGCGGTATCCATGTCGCAGAACAGGATGCCGAGCTTCTCGAGGTCTTCACGATTGCGGTGGAAGACGACTTCGCTTTCGTACTGCGCAGTGACACCCGCCAAGTACTTGCGCTCTGCTTCGGGAATGCCGAGTTTTTCGTAGGTGGCTTTCATCTGCTCGGGCAGATCGTCCCATTCGCTCACCTGCTCGGTGGCGGGCTTCAAGTAATAGAAGATGTCTTGAAAGTCGAGGTCGGGCATGTTGACGGCAAACCACTCCGCCATCGGCTTTTTATCGAACGTGGTCAAGGAGCGCAGACGCATCTTGCGCATCCATTCCGGCTCGCCTTTCCACCATGAGATTTGCTCCACGACTCGGTCACTCAGACCTTTTTCCGGGGTAAACGCGTACTCGACGTCGTCGCTCCAACCCAATGAATATTTGGAAAGGTCGAGGTCAAAACTGGTCATGGGGAATTTCTCCTACGCAGATAGTAACAATTATCGGCTTGGGAACCACTGCCCACCGGTGTGCCAGGCGACATTCGGCGTAGCGTCGTTGCGTCGTATGGAGCGCTTCGGACTGGTCGGTTTACCAAATGCGGGCAAGTCGTCGCTGTACAACGCCCTCACCGGATCCAACGCGCTTGCTGCCCCGTATCCGTTCGCCACGAAGGACCCCAACATCGGTGTGGCCAAAGTGCTCGACCCACGCCTCGACGCGCTGGCAAAAATGTCGGAGAGCAAGAAGGTGGTGAACGCCACCATCGAAGTGGTCGACATCGGCGGATTGGTGGAGGGTGCAAGCAAGGGCGAAGGTCTCGGTAACAAATTCTTGGCCAACATTCGCGAAGTTGACGCGATTGTCTTCGTTCTGCGTGCATTCGTCGACGACGACATCCCCGGGCCAAGCGATCCACTCGAACACCTGCGCGTGGTGGAGTTGGAGTTGGCTCTCGCCGACCTGGAAAGTGTGGAGACGAAACTCGGCAAGATGAAAAAGGCTGCACGCATGGACAGTTCCATCGCCGATGAAGTCGAAGCGCTGGAACGCGCACAAGTGTTGCTTGCCGAAGGTCGGCCGCTCTACCGCGCTGGTGTAAGCGCCGCCGACCGCGAGTTGCTGGCACCACATTTCTTGCTCACTACTCGGCGCGTGCTTGCCGTCGTCAACGTTGCAGAGAATGCACTCGACAGCATCCCCGCGCACGTGGCACGAGTCGCAGCGGAGTTGGCCCCACCCGGCTCAGCGAGCGAACACGAAGTGGAAGTGTTGGGCATGAGCGTGCAGATCGAAGCCGAGGCAGCCCAACTTGTCGGCCAGGATCGCATCGACATGTTGGAAGCACTCGGGCTCGGCGAAGGTGCGCTACCCCGTCTGGTGCGCTCGGCGTACCACTTGCTTGGCTTGCGTACCTTTTTCACCACTGGTGACAAGGAATCGCGCGCATGGACCTTTCACGCTGGTGCCAAGGCACCGGAGTGCGCCGGCAAGATTCACACCGACTTGCAACGTGGCTTCATTCGTGCCGACGTGATCCACTGCGATGAACTGCTCAGCATTAGTTCGTGGTCAAAGGCCCGCGATGTAGGCAAGTTGCGGGTGGAGGGCAAGGACTACGTCGTCGCCGACGGCGATGTGATGGAGATTCGCTTCAACGTATGAAGCCGACCGATGCGTGGCTGGTGGCGCAAGGTCGTGTGTTGGCGAGTGCCGCAGTTGCCGAGTCGCGCCGTGAGCGACGTCGTGGTTTGATTGGCGAGCCCGATCCCGAATTCTCCTTGGTTATCCCCCGCTGCAGATGGGTGCATTCGGTGGGCATGCGCTGCGCACTTGACGTGGCGTATCTGAACGATGAGTCTCGGGTGATGAAAGTGCAACGATTGGCGCCGATGCGCTTGCCGCTGCCGGTGCTTGGCGCCCACACCGTGGTGGAAGCCAAGGCAGGATCATTCGAGCGCTGGGGTCTCAAGTTGGGTGATGTGGTGGAAGTGCGCCGAACATGACGGGTCAACTCGTGCTCGTTGCCACACCCATCGGCAATTTGAGCGACATCACCGCCCGCGCAATCGAAGTGTTGCAGCACTGCGATGTGATTTGTTGTGAAGATACGCGTCACTCCAGCAAATTGTTGCAGCGCATCGGCGTGAGCGACAAGCAGTTGCTCATCGTCAATGAACACACCGAACACGATTCGCGGGAAAACATCACCGCGCTCGTCGCCGAGGGCAAGACGGTGGCGCTCATCACTGATGCCGGTAGCCCAGGCATCAGTGACCCGGGTGAGCGCATCGTGCGCGCCGTGATCGACGCGGGTCTTGTGGTGAGCGCAACCCCTGGCCCTTCTGCTGCAATCATGGCGGTAACGCTGAGCGGCCTGCCGGCTGGGCGTTTCGTGTTTGAAGGCTTCCTGCCGCGTGCGGGCACGGAGCGCAAAGAACGGCTCGAGGTGGTGGCCAGCGAACCACGCACCACGGTGTTGTACGAAGCGCCCCATCGTCTGCACAAAACATTGACCGACTTGGAGATGATGTGTGGAGCGCACCGACGTGTCGCCATCGTCGCCGAGCTCACCAAGATTCACGAAAGTGTGTGGCGAGGCACGCTGCACGATGCAGTCAAGCGGTATGCCGACGACGAACCACGAGGTGAATTCGTGTTGGTCGTCGATGGTGCAGCACCGGCCGCACCGCCAACCGATGATGAGCTCATCGCTGCACTCCGCGCCGAAATAGCAGCGGGAGTAAGTCGCAAGGACGCAGCCTCACGGGTGTCGGCACGATTCGGCGTCTCCAAACGCCACGTCTACGAACTGACGCTTTCTCTTAGTTAGCGCGGGAGCAGGGCCAGTTGTCGCGACTGCGCGACAAGTTCGCCCGAGGCATTCCACAGCGTGCCATCTTCTTCGAACATGCCGTCGTGCAACTGCTGCGTGTGGAACTCCGCACAGATCGGCCCACCGTCCGGTATGCCGCGTAGGTAGAACGACAACTGCACGGTCGGAACCCAGCCGGGTGCACCCGACAAATTGAACATCGCCGGCGGCAGCGAATCACAAAACAGTGTGAGGGCAAGAGCGTCGACGGTTCGCCCATCGCGAAACGCACACCAACCACGCACGAGTGCCGTACCTGCTGGATTGCCCGTGGCAAAACCCGTGTCGTCGGGGTGCAGCCGCACGTCGACGTTCTGCATGAGGCCGGGCACACCAACACCTGTCGCACCTCGTGGGGCACATTCCGCGAACGATGGGATCATGGGTATCTGCTGTGTGGAGTGTTCGAGTGCGCTGCTCGAAAATCCGTCACCACACGTGCCCAGCGCCGTTGCGATTACGCGGTCACCTTGCCGCATCGTGGCGTGCGCCGTGGTGAATGCCTTGCCCTTCTTTATCACCGTGGTGTCGATGGTGACGTCGGCATCATTCACCGGCCCGAGGTAATGACACGAGACGGCTACGGGCAACGGTCGCTGTGTAGTTGCGCAGAACGCTGCGCCCAACAACGCCAACAGATATCCGCCGTTGGCATTGCCACCGATGTCCCAGCCATCATGAACCCGCGCTGCATACATGCCATCACCGATCGCCCGGACGTGTGTCGCAGTATCGAATGCAAAAGTCACGGGGTTGAGCGTAGGTTGGAGAGGTGCCAAACTTCTCGGCAACGACGCCCATTTACTATGTGACGGCCAAGCCGCACCTGGGGCACGCCTACACCACGATCGTGTCCGACGCGGTCAGCCGCTGGCATCGGCTGTGTGGTGATGACGTGCACTTGTTGACGGGCACCGACGAGCACGGGCTCAAAGTGCAGCAGTATGCCGATGCGGCAGGTAAGACGCCACGCGAATTCGTCGACGAGATTGCCCCGTTGTATGCCGACGCGTGGAAGCACCTCAATGTGAAGTACGAAGACTTCATTCGCACCACCGAAGAGCGCCACAAGCAAGGCGTGCACAAACTCTTGCAGGCGTGTTATGACGCTGGAGATATCGAAATGGATGTGTACCGCGGTCACTATTGCGTGGCCTGCGAGGGCTACTACACCGAGGAAGAACTCGTTGACGGCAACTGCCCCATTCACAAAACCAAAGCCGCCTACGTCGAAGAAGAGAACTACTTCTTTCGACTTTCCCGATTCGAACAGCGTTTGTTGGACTGGTACGACCAACATCCAGACGCAATCGTGCCGAACTTTCGTCGCAACGAAGTAATCGGGTTCATCAAGGGCGGTTTGCACGACTTTTCGATCAGCCGTAAGTCATTGAAGTGGGGCATTCCACTGCCGTGGGATGAACAGCAAGTCACCTACGTGTGGTTCGACGCACTGTCCAACTACATCACCGCGCACGGATACGGCACCGACGAAGCGCGGTTCGCAGGTCGCTGGCCAGTGGACTGGCACTTCATTGGTAAAGACATCATTCGCTTTCACTGCGTGTATTGGCCAGCGATGCTCATGTCGGCGGGGATTGCACTACCGAAAGGCTGGGCCGTTGGCGGCTTTTTGATGGTCGGTGGCGAGAAGATGTCGAAGACCACCGGCAATGTAGTGAGTCCGTTGGATTTGATTGACGAATTCGGTGTCGACGGCTTCCGTTATTACATCCTGGCCGACACGATTTATGGCAACGACGGCGACTTCACCTACGAGGGGCTCGTTGCGCGCTACAACTCCGACTTGGCCAACAATTTGGGCAACCTGGCAGCACGCGTTGCCACCGTCGTCGAAAAAAAGTGTGGAGGCCGCGGACCTACTCCTACTTCGGATTCGCCGCTTGCCCAGACCGCCGCCGATGTCGTGCGTGATGCCGACACTGCGTGGCGTGGCGCACAACCAAGCCGCGCTCTCGAAGCAACGTGGAATCTGATTCGTGCCACGAACGCACATCTCGAGCAGCACGAACCATGGAAGATGGAAGCCGGCGAAGCAGTCGACAGGGTGATGGGTGATGCACTCGAGGCGCTGCGCATCATCGTGATCCTGGCCAACCCGGCTCTGCCGAGCACCACACAAGAAATTTGGCAACGCATCGGCTTGCCTGGCCGCATCGAGGATTCGCGCGTTGGTGTCGACACGAAGTGGGGTCTGTACCCCGGCGGACTGACCGTTACGAAAGGCGAGCCTCTCTTCCCCCGCAAAAAAGCGTGATGCAATGACGACACAAACTTCCACACTCGACACCCCACGGTGGATCGACACGCACTGTCACGTGTACGACGAACGCACACCCGGTGGCACTGATGCTTCGATTGCCAACGCCCACGCCCATGATGTCGACAAGGTCATCGTCATCGGCACCGATGCCACCACAACCGCGGCCGCGCTGGCGATTGCCGCCCGACACCGCGATGTGTGGGCCACGGTCGGGCTGCACCCCCACGACGCCAAACTCGGTTGGCAGTCAGTTTCGCCACTTGTTGATGGGCTCTCAGCGCACGACATCACCACACGAAAAATCGTGGCCATCGGTGAATGTGGGCTCGACTTCTACTACGACCATTCGGACCGCGATGTGCAACGAGCCGTGTTTGCCGAACAGATTGCCTGCGCAAAGCAACACGATCTCACCTTGGTAATTCACACCCGCAACGCCTGGCCCGACACCTTCGATGTGCTCGATGCCGAGGGCATGCCGGATCGAGTGGTGTTCCACTGTTTCACCGGTGACGAAGCCGAAGCACGAGCAGCGGTACAACGCGGTGCGTGGTTGTCATTTTCTGGAATCGTCACGTTCAGCAAGGCCGATGACATCCGTCGTGCAGCAAAGTTTTGTCCGAGCGACAAATTGCTCACCGAAACCGACGCACCGTGGTTGGCACCGGTGCCGCACCGTGGCAAAGAAAATGAGCCAGCCCATGTGCGCCTCATCGGTGAGTGTTTGGCGCAAGTGCGTGAAGAACACGTCGTTGAAATCGCACGTACAACCGTGTCGAATGCACATCGGGCGTTTCCTGGCATTGCTCGCTAGCGTTTGAAGCCCACCGGTCGGGTCATCCCGTCGTAGATATCAGCTTCCAAAACACAAAGGAGACGACACGTGTTTCTCAGTGTGCGAGATCGTCGCCGCATGACCTTGGTCGCCATCCTCACCTTGGTGCTCGTACCAGCGGTGCTGTTCTTCACC